>NZ_JADFCM010000002.1 GCF_015234585.1 Pseudalkalibacillus hwajinpoensis | reverse complement strand
ATGTATTTCCTCTCCTGAAAATAATTCCAATTTAAATAAATTAAGATTTCTATATTAGCATGTACATAGCAATATTATATATTTAGATAATCTAGATAAAGATTCAGCCTATAGTTAACATATAGTCATTCGATAAAACATTCAAGAAACTATTGTTACACTACAAATCCACGATTTACAAGAAGTTTTCCCTGCAGCCAGGAAAAGAATGCTTTAAAAGCAATGTTCTTGCGGGAAAAAGGTATTCCATTAAGAAAGCATACCAGATAATTATTAGATATAGAGATCATAAATATTTAAAAACGATTAAATCAACCTTCTATTGGGTATATATATGAACATGTATTCATATTAACGATTTAATAGTAAGGGAGATGTTTTTTTTGAGTCATAATCACAATCAGGATCATGGACATGATCATGGACATAGTGCAAATAAAAAAGCGCTGATAGTAAGCTTAATTATTACAACTGTATATATGGTCATCGAAGTGATTGGTGGTTTAATTACAAACAGTCTTGCATTACTTTCTGATGCTGGACATATGCTAAGTGATTCGGTATCTTTAGGAGTTGGTGTTTTAGCTTTTGTAATGGGGGAAAAGGCAGCTAATTATAGCAAAACTTATGGCTATAAGCGTTTTGAAATACTGGCTGCGTTATTTAACGGAGTGACGCTCGTACTCATTGCTTTGTACATTTGTTATGAAGCTTATCAACGGTTCATCAATCCTCCCGAAGTAGCCTCTACAGGGATGCTAATTGTAGCTAGTATCGGTCTCATAGTAAATATTGTTGTAGCTTGGATTCTCATGCGAGGCGATACCAAGGAGAATTTAAATTTACGTGCTGCCTTTTTACACGTTTTAGGTGACTTACTGGGCTCGATAGGTGCAATTGTAGCTGCTTTACTTATTATGGTTTTTGGGTGGGGTTGGGCTGACCCTCTCGCAAGTGTGATTGTAGCAATTCTCATTTTAATCAGTGGTTGGCGCGTAACACGAAAATCCATCCATGTCCTAATGGAAGGGAAGCCCGAAAATATTGATATGGATAGTGTCATCAATTCACTTGAAGAACTACCTGAAGTTATAGGAATTCATGATTTACATATTTGGAGTATAACTAGTGACAAAAATGCATTTTCTTGTCATGTGGTAGTTAATGAAGGCACTTCATTTGAAAAGTCACAGCAATTATTACGAACTATTGAAGATAAACTAGCTTACCATAAAATAAATCATGTAACAGTACAATTAGAAAATCAGCACCATCCACATGAGGGGTCAATTATGTGTAAAGTTAATGATGGAGAAGAACATAGCCAACACCATCATTAAAAGGTTTCTTAGTAGTAAAACACTTAAAATCTGATATAAAAAGAGGGCAACCAACAATTAATGATGGTTGCCCTCTTTGTTCATTCAAAATTGTAGCGTTCTTAGACTTAACAAATAAGATACCTAATTTCCTATAATCCTTTAAGATGGCATTGGAGTCGGAGTAGGTGTTGCCCCATTCCCTCCATATTTTTGATCGATCATCTTCCGAATGGTTTTTAGATCCGTACCTTTTTCATATTCTGATTTCGCCTCACGGGCGATATTAACACAGATACCTCAGCCAAGGCCCATGTCATCTAGAATTGCTTTGTTATCTTCTACTCGATCAACAAAGCAGTTTGTATTACTGGTATGGCCATCTTCTTCATAACAACCGCAATAACAGGGCACATAATTTAAAACTTCCGGGTGGTCTACCGCAAACTGATAAGCTTCTTTCGTTTCGTTTTGTGCACCTAACTCCTCTATGGCACCCCAATCATTTGATCCCACAATATATTTGAGTTCCTTACTGTTTTCTGGCGCTTGAACTTGTTCTTCTTGTTGGTTTGAAGCACAACCTGTGATGAGAAATATGCTAATAGCAATATAAAAAACTAAATAATTACGCATCATATCCCCCTTTCTTTCAGTACAGCAATTCGTACAAATTTTCTTTGCCTAGATCCCGTTAAGGAAATTGCGGGATACTTTTTCTTCCATAATACTTCTGCCAGAGTACAACACCACTATCCTATGAAGATCCCTGTCAATCTTTTGAGGATTAACAATTAATACTCTATCAAATTAGACAAATTATTAGATTTTCATTAATCATTATACTTATAACTGATTGAAGAATCTCTTTATACCTTGACAATTTTCTGACAAACTTAAACTTGGAAATTATCTTTCATCTAGAGATATACCAACGTCCATATCCATTTCCGTAACGTTATTCGTAGATCAAATTGTTAAAAGAGTCTTTATCTAGAGGGAATATACGGCGCTTAAAAACTGTTTTTTCTTTTTTCTGAAAAGCAGGAAATTAAATTAGATTAAGAGTATACACAAACCACACATTTGATAAAACACGAAAATTTAGGAACAAATTAATTAATAGTCTATCAATATATGATAATATGAACATATAACGAACTTATCTTGCTAAGGGAGGAAAACTTATTAATGAATCATCAGCTTACTTTTTTTGATTTATGGAACCCCTATCTATTTGTTTTATTAATTTTGTTGGCAATACTATTTTTTAGATACATAATTACACAATCAAAATCTAACAAAGTTCAAAAGCATTCTCAAAAGAAAAAAACAATCCTCTTTATTCTAGCACTGGTATTTTACTTTATAGCTGAGGGAAGTCCACTTAAGGCATATGGTCATTATCTGTTTAGCTTTCACATGACTAGTATGGCTATATCCTATCTTATTGTTCCACCTTTACTGTTACTTAGTATACCAAAATGGGTATTCCAACCCATATTGAAAACAAAAATATTAAAAAAAAGTATTTCTTTTTTTACTCATCCGATTGTTTCGGTAATATTGTTTAATGTTGTATTATCTTTTTATCACATACCAGTCATTTTCGATTACATCATGAGTAGCATGGTTTACATGCACTTCATGAACTATGTATTATTACTATTGGCCTTTTTCTTTTGGTGGCCTCTTGTATCGCCATTACCAGAATTGAATGAAGTTTCTCACATAAAAAAGCTCGGCTATATTTTTGCGGCAGGCGTTCTGTTAACACCCGCGTGTGCGTTAATTATTTTCTCAAAAGAATTATTATATGAAACGTACCGGAATGCTCCAACGATATTTAGAATTTTCCAACCTTTAGATGATCAACAAGCAGCTGGCATCATCATGAAAATCATTCAAGAAATTGTTTATGGTATTGCATTGTGCGTTATTTTTATGAGTTGGTCAAAAAAAGAAAAGCGTCAAGATGATTCCGTTTTATCAGAAATAGACGCATATGAGAAAAGGAGTGGAAATTTTGAATTTGAAGGAAAATAAAACTGTTATTTCGGTCATAATCATCGCTTTTGTTCTTCCTTTTATTATCCTAATGAGTATTTTATTTTCTGGAATTTGACTTGCGATAAACAAGATGTCGACTTGAGATTGGCATCTTGTTTTTGTACATTTACTTGATGATTTTCACCTAAACTGAATATCAGTGGTAGTCAAATAGCAAGTGAAGCAAAAATGACATAAGAATTAGTGTTAACTGATAATCATCACTAAATCCAATTCACAACATTCATCCCTATATCTCTACTTCTCATTCTTCATGTCTTAACTGATTGACGAGTTTGTGACAGACATCACAATAAGCAACAAAGAAAAAGAAGCCCTTCTTAAAGACTTCTTTTCCTTTGTATTCATTATTATATGAGAAATCCATTTTTCTATAAGCACATGTGTGTACAAGTTTAAATTCACATTAATTATGACCACTGATCCTTATGGTAAGTAGGAAAGAGGATCAACAGCATTCGACTTTTCCGCATTCCAAGCCCCTTTGTGAAGCTCAAAATGAAGATGTTGACCAAACGAACGGCCTGTATTCCCCATTTTTCCTAATCGTTGCCCTTTGGAAACCCTGTCCCCCGTTTTAACCGTTCGGTTTCTCATATGAGCATAAACCGTAGTATAGGTTTGACCATTCTGTTTGTGTGTTAAAAATACCACATTTCCATAGCTTGATGAATAATAAGACTTAAGGACAGTTCCTGAAGCAGCTGCTTTAATTGGTACAACCCCTCCTTTAGCGATATCTAACCCCTCATGATATCCCATTGAACGATTACCAAATGAGGATGTAACAGAAGCAGACGCAGGCCAACTGAAACCACTGGAAGAGCTAGGCTTATTCTTTTCATCTTTAAGTTTGAGAGATTCATCCTGTTTGGATTCCTGCTTTTTCAGCTCTCTCTCTTTCACTTTTTGTTCCTCAGCTTTTCGTTTTTCTTCTTTATTTCGTTTTATTTCTTGTTTAATCGCAATTTTTTGAGCCCTCAATAAATCATTAGATTCTTCTATATCTTTTAAGCTTGTCTCTAGCTGTCCTTCCTTTTCTTTGTACTTACTCATGACCTTTCGTTTTTCTTCTTTTTTATCTTCAAGTTCCACTTTTAAAGCCTTAAGTTCATTTAAATCGTCCTCTAACGTTGAAAGGGCTTGCTGAAGAGAGTCTGATCTTTTTTCAACTGTGAGCTTATCTTTTTTTTGCTCATTCAACATCTCTTTATCTTTTTCAGCAATTGTATTTAGCGCACTAACTCTTTGAATGAAATCAACAAAGCCCTCAGATCCGACCAATACTTCCAGGTATTCTACACTTCCTCCACTTTGTTGCATAGATCGAACTCGATTTTTTAATAATTTATCTCTTTCTTCTATTCGTTTTTTAATCTGTTCAATTTCTTTTTTTAGTTCATTGATTTTTTCTTGTGTACTTGTTACTAGCTCTTCTGTTTTGGTCATTTTTTGGTTATTTTCTAAAATGGCCATATCCAGTTCTTCAATTTTGTTTTCAGTTTCGTTTTGTTTAGCAATTAAGTTTTCTTTTTCTTTTTCCACTTTCTCTTTCTTATTTACATTTTCAGATTCCTCTTTTTCAATGTTGTCTACTTTTTTTTCTAACGAATTGGCCATCGCAACACTTGGTGAAGAATATGTAATAATGAAACTCGTAATCAAAACTAACGAACACCATACAGCACTTATTTTCAAAGTTACTCCTCCTAAATGAATATATGAACACCTAATCATCTATCGAAAGTACAATATGACAAACTTAATACGTTTCATAGTATAACAGGAAATATTTCGACAAATAAACCTATTTTTCTTTACAAATACGTTTCAATGAGATTACACGCTGACACATATATAATAATTCCAAGATGTTCAAGGTTTTGTCATGAATGAATTAGTTAATACATGATAATATGTTCATATAATACTTTTGTTAGTTCAAGACATAAACGTTATTCATTTAATTATACATATAGTTTGGAAAGTAGAGAGGGACATGAGAACAACAATGACATGATTTTTATGAGAATTTTTGTGTTTAGTCCATCTGTTTATTTCTTTTTTTTACCAAAAAAAAAGAAATAAAGGAAGCATAACCAGAAAAAATAGAGATAGAAACGAGGAGAAAACCTGTGTATTTTGATGTTATTGTAATAGGTGGAGGCCAGGCAGGGTTGGCGATGGGATACTGGCTAAAACAAAGTACTTTCTCTTATTTAATCGTTGATAAGCAAGAAAGCGTTGGATAAACTTGGAAAAATCGTTATGATTCATTAGTGCTCTTTACACCAGGACAATATAACAAGTTGCCCGGCTTATCATTTCCCGGAGAAAAAAGGGACTACCCATCAAAAGATGATGTAGCGTCCTATTTACAACAATATGCCCGTACCTTTCATCTCCCCATCCAGAATCAAACGTGTGTTCAAAACGTATCGAAAATAGGTGGCGTTTTTTCCGTTAAAACGGACCAAGGTCTCTTTACATGTCAGAATCTTATCATTGCAACAGGACCTTTCCAGACGCCGATAGTCCCAGACTTTTCAAATGTCATGTCGAAAAAAATAGTTCAACTCCATTCTTCTGAGTACAAAAATCGAACGCAACTGCAAGATGGGAATGTACTAGTCGTTGGTGGGGGCAATTCAGGATCCCAAATTACTAGCGAGATAGCTAGAGAAAGGACTGTTCACTTATCCATAAGTGAAGGACTGACATTTATGCCGTTGTCAGTGGGAAACAAAAGCATTTTTTGGTGGTTTGATAAAATAGGAATTCTAAAAGCAACGAAAAGTTCGTGGGTAGGAAAACAGCTTCAAAAAAAAGGTGACCCTATTTTTATCTGAAAGATTATATACGGAATGAAATTGTTAAAATCCATCCAAGGTTAATAAATGCATCTCAATTTCAATGCATTTTCCAGGATAGATCAACTATGGTTATACAAAACATCATTTGGGCAACTGGTTTTAAGGCTGACTATTCTTGGATAAATGTAATGGGTGCCTTTGATAAAAAAGGTGCTCCCATCCATAATAGAGGCATTTCACCAGTTAAAGGACTCTACTTCTTGGGTTTGCCATGGCAATACCGACGTGGCTCTTCCCTTTTACAAGGTGTTGGAGCTGATGCAAATTTTCTCTTTGAGCATATAAAACAAAATTCCTAGATTCTTATCACCATGTAATCCCCATTTGTTAATTTAACCACATCAGCTTTTAGGCCTTTCGCGATATCTCGCATCATTGTGGTTAGTTCTTTTTCGTTTTCAGAATAAAGACAGAGGTTACCACCTGACAGAATTCGTTCTTTATTAGTAGAGAGGTAAGCTAATATTTCATAGGATGGTTTCATGGACGATTCGCGTCCCATTTAAATATCCCCTTTCAGTTTGGTTTTCATTACATTATGCGATTTTTTGGCGCTTTCTAAGAGAGGGCATTTTTCTACTACTTCTACGAAAGCCTTAATATCGGGTTTTAAAGGAACTAATGCGATAATTACTCTTCCCTTCTCATAATCTTTACGAGTAAAATGATACCGTTTAATACCTAATGCTCTTGTAGCTTCAAATAACGCAGCTCGTCGTTGGCCATAATTATCAAGCGTAATTCGAAAGTGTTCTTCATTGGGATAAATAACAACAGCCATACATTCATTTTTCACAAGGGTTTCAGCGTTCTCTGTTCCTAACAAGTTGCTGACATAAATGCCATCAACAAACAATTCTGACCCCTTTACTTCGACATTACCTGGCTTAACAGAAGCGATGTCCCCAATGGTCTTCCCTTTTGAAAATCGAATGAGCAAATACAGCACGAAAAATCCCACAATCATGCCTGTTAGTACATTTACCCACAGTTGGAGTTGTGTAAATTTTGAAAGAAATAAGATGAAACTGGAAGTGACCAGCGCTACAATTAAACAAAGGTAGTTTCTAGCCTCGAAGGTTTTAGCAATCCCATCAATATAAGCACTTCCTCGATATGTATATTCAGTTTGCTCTAGACTTTCAAGACTTTCCTTTTCAGTTTTTCGAACATCTCTAAATTGCTGAACAGCAACCGTTAGGAAGGTAACTGCTACATAGTTTTTACTTAGAAGAGCTGGTAAAGCCACTGCTCCAAGAGCAGAAGCAATGAACCCCGTTACAAGATGAATCATATATCCATTCGGATAACTAGGGTACTGTCGGTAGTCTTCTTTTAAGGTCACTAACCGGGAAACAAAGCCGGTTAAGATTGCTACAAGAATTATTGTTAGATCACTTAAATTCAACAAACTTCCACCATTCATGGAACGAATCACTTCCTGTAAGATCTTTTGGTGTTATTAGTTTGGATCTTTTGTTTTAAATTATTCCACGCAATATGGAGTTTGTTTTTTGAAATTTTTATAAGCAAACGATTTGCAAAACACACTGGAGGGAAATCAATTGAAACTAAAATGGATCAAATATATTCCGCATGTATCAATGTTTATCGAAGAATATAAAAAAGACAAAAATATTCTATGGCAGTTTAAATTAGTATTAATAATCATGCTAGCAATTGTAATAGGTATTCCAATTTCCATTTTTAAATTTCTTCATTAAATTTATTTTTATATTTGTCGCTCTAGATAAGGTCATCCAGTTATTTTATGCTAAAAAACTCGTCTATTTAAACGATATTTGAATATCCTTTTTATACTACTAAATCGTATGGAAAAGGTGATGTTATGGAGAACATAGTACTACTCTCCGTGATGGCATTTCTGACTGGATGCATAGGGATGTCTATCGGTGGTCTAGCTGGCAAGGGAATTTATCATCTTTATCAACATAAGGTGGAAGAACTTTACGCCATGTGTGGTGGTATGTTAATTGGGGTAATCCTTTTAGAATTATTACCTGAAAGTTTAGCCACTTACGGTAATATCCCGATCACGCTTGGTGCGCTTTTGGGAGTTCTTGTACTCGTAGGCATGGAGAATGTCTTGGCAATCTATTCAGAAGCTGATGGGCCGCATTTCTGGAGTTCTATTATCCTCCTAGTTGTTGCCATAGCAATTCATAATATTCCAGCAGGGATTTCATTAGGGACCACCTTCAGTACAAATGACCTTGGTTTAACACTACTCGCGACTCTGTTCGTCCATCATATCCCAGAGGGTATGGTTCTTTTGTACACGTTAATATTTGAGGAAGTAAGCTTTATATTCTTTCTATTAATCACATTCATTCTTTCTCTGGTTCTTTCTGTTTCTACATACTTAGGCATTCATTTGGATTCAACTGAGAAATGGAATGGGTTGCTTCTTGGAACGGCTGTTGGTTCATTTAGTTTTGTAGCATTGTATGAAATATTATGGAAAGTAAAAGGAAGACTCACTACGCGAGATTTTCTCTTTTATATCCTAGTAGGTTTTGTAATTATTATGGGATACTTACGTTTGTTTGGGTTACGTTGACATCCTGGATCAATATCTGTAGAATTATACACAACATATGAACACATGCTCATATGTTGTGTATAATAAGGGAAATGAGGTTGAACGTAATGGAAAACGAGGAACACCGCGACAGTACTACCATAGAAGACGACCTTGATGAAGAAACGTTATTTATTGTTTCTCAGACATTCAAAGCTTTATCCGATCCTACACGAATTCGGATTCTTCATTTATTATCTCGAAAAGAATGCTCAGTAAACGAAATAGCTGAAGAATTATCACTATTACAATCAACGGTTTCGCATCAATTGCGATTCTTAAAAAACCTTCGTCTGGTCAAATCCCGAAGAGCTGGAGCATCAATTTATTATTCCCCTGAAGATCAACATGTTCTTTCTTTACTAAAACAATCCATTGATCATGCGTTACATGATTAAGAAGTAGAAAAAGGAGTGGACATAATGAAAGAATATCGCATAAAAGGACTTTCATGTCCGAACTGTTCCCTGGAATTGGAACAACAAATTAGACAACTAGAAAACGGTGATTCAGCTTCTATTAGCTACAATTCTGGAAAACTGAATGTTGATGAAAAGGTTAATATAGAAGAAGTGGAAAAAGTTCTTGCGTCTGATAACGCCTCTATTATGAAAGTAAATCACGATCACCATAACGGCCATGATCATGATCATGGCAATCAGAAAACTTTGATTCTATTGCTCTCTATCTCAGCAACCATTTTCCTAGTTACTCTCTTTATGGAAAATCAAGTGGACACTTCTCTTGTAATCTTCTATCTATTAGCGATGGCATTAAGTGGTTACCAAACATTTCTAAAAGGACTCAAAAATCTATTCCGTTTTAAATTTAACATCGAAACATTAATGACAATTGCATTGATCGGGGCAGTTTCGATTGGAGAATGGAAAGAAGGAACTCTTGTCGCCATCTTGTTCGGATTGAATGAACTACTTGAAGGTTATGGAATGGAAAAAGCAAGAAAATCTATGGAAAAATTATTGGATATCGCACCAAAAGAAGCCACTATTATTCAGGATGGAATGGAACAAGTCGTTTCGATCCAAAGCCTAAAGGTGAACGATATTGTTTTAGTCAGATCCGGTGGAAAAATACCTTCAGATGGAATGATTGTATCTGGCAATAGCTCCGTAAATGAATCGGCCATTACCGGTGAATCTATGCCTATTGAAAAGTCATCTGGTGAAGAGGTTTTTGGCGGTAGCATTAACAATGAAGGTGTATTAAAAGTACAAATCACGAAAGCCTATGAAGACTCTTCACTAGCAAAAATTCTCCACCTTGTGGAAGAAGCTCAAGATACCAAAACTCCTACTGAGCTCTTCATCAACCGTTTTTCAAAATATTACACACCTTCCATCATGATTATTTCGGGTATTGTAATGGTTGTTCCCCCATTATTATTTGGAGGAAGTTGGGGTGAGTGGTTCTATCAGGGGTTAGCTGTTCTCATCGTAGGCTGTCCATGTGCCCTGATTCTTTCTTCTCCTATTGCAAATATTTCAGGAATCACATCAAATGCACGGAACGGTATCCTGGTAAAAGGGTCTGTGTTTCTAGAGCAATTAGGTAAAATTGACACCCTGGCTTTTGATAAAACAGGGACACTCACCAAAGGCCAACCATATGTCCAGGAATATGAAGCTTTTGATCAAAAAAGCTTTTTCACAGTGGCTGCAGCCATTGAGAAGTCCTCTTCTCACCCACTAGCAAAAGCCGTTATGAAAAAAATTGAAGAATATTCAATTGATCATAAAGAAGCAGATGAAATTGAAACAGTCTCAGGGCAAGGCATTATTGCTCAAGTGGATGGTCAAAAGTACTGGGTTGGCAACGAAAAAAATATAGAACACCTTACTATCCCAGTCCCTATTCAACACAAAATAACCGCAATGAAAAAAGAGGGATTGACACTGGTAATAGTGGCTAGTCAACATCAAATACTAGGAATTTTCGGTATAGCCGATCAGATCCGAGAAGAAAGTCACTCCGTTGTTAAAGCTCTTCATGAAACGGGAATTAAAAACACGGTGATGTTAACAGGAGACCATGAAAAAACAGCAGAAAAAGTCGCAAAACAAGTAGGAGTTAAACGTTATTATGGTAATCTACTTCCCGAAGAAAAAGTTGAGATGATTAAAGCCCTAACCAAACAAGGGAAAGTAGCCATGATTGGGGATGGTATTAACGATGCACCAGCCCTCGCCTCTGCCGACTTAGGAATAGCGATGGGAAAAGGAACAGACAGTGCCATAGAAACTGCTGATATTGTACTGATGCAAGATCACCTTGAAAAACTTCCAGATGCAATTTCAATCGCCAAACGTGTGAATCGAACGATCAAACTAAATATTTCTTTAGCACTTGGCCTTAAATTAATTGCATTATTATTGACAGTGCCTGGACTGTTGACCCTTTGGATTGCTATTCTCGCGGACATGGGAGCGACAATACTTGTTACCCTTATAAGTTTAACAATCCTCTGGCAAGGGAAAGAGGATAAAGGTTATAGCTCAAAAGACGATGTAGAAAGTAACCTGCAAACATCTTAATTTCAGAATAACCCGGTTATGTTTTTAATAACCGGGTTTATTAATTAAGATGCACATAATTAGTTTTATAGATTTGGAGGATTCATATGATTGCCCAGAAAAAACGAATGATCCTATTATTGATTTTTGGACTTGCAATATGGTTAAAGACATATATTGTTTATAAGTCTTCTTTTGATTTACCGATGGAAAACCTTCTACAGGAGATCATACTCATTTTAAACCCCATAAGTTCTATTCTATTATTAATCGCAGTTAGTACGATGTTTAAAGGGAAATTACAAAAGTATGGTTTACTAATTATCGATTTGGTAGCCACTATTATCTTATACGCCAATGTGGTTTATTATCGGTTTTTCTCCGATTTCATCACGATCCCAGTTCTATTCCAGACAAACAATATGGGAGATTTAGGTGGAAGTATTTTTGAATTAATTCAATGGCAAGATATCTTTTTGTTTATCGACATTCCAATACTAGCTTATTTAGTAAGTACCAAATTCACTAATAAACTGATTGTGAGAAAGAAAGAAACGATGCTCATTTTTGCCAGTGCTCTTGTTATGTTTGCTATAAATATTGGACTAGCTGAAATGGAACGACCGCAGTTATTAACTCGGACGTTCGACCGAGAAATGTTAGTGAAAAACATTGGGACGTTTAATTACCATATCTATGATTCGGTAATGCAAACCAAAACAAGAGCAAAAAGAGCCTTCGCAGATAGCAGTGAAATTACCGAAGTAGAAAATTACATTCGCGGTAATAATGTCCCCGTAAATCCCAACTTTACGGCAAAAGCGAAAGGGAAAAATGTATTTGTTATATCGTTGGAATCGACACAGAATTTTGTCATAAATAACAAAGTGGATGGAAAAGAAATCACCCCTTTCCTAAATGATCTTATTGATCAGAAAGGCACCTATTATTTCAATAATTTTTACCATCAAACAGGACAAGGTAAAACTTCGGATTCGGAGTTTATCGTTGATAACTCAATGTATGGATTACCTAGTGGGGCTGCTTTCTTTACCCATGCACAGAATGAATACAATGCAACACCTGAAATAATTAAGGAAAAAGGCGGCTATTCTTCCTATGTGTTCCACGCGAACAACAAGAGTTTTTGGAACCGTGATATTATGTATCAAACATTAGGTTATGATAAATATTATTCATTAAAATATTTTACAACAAATAAAGAAAATTCAATTGGCTGGGGATTAAAGGATGACCAATTTTATGCGCAATCCATGAAATACCTAACAACTTTACCGGAACCTTTTTACGCTAAGTTCATTACCTTAACCAATCATTTTCCATTCACATTAAAACAAGAAGATGAAATGATTCCCGAATGGACTTCTGATGATGGCACAGTCAATCGATACTTTACAACGGTTCGATATGAAGATGAAGCGCTGAAAAAATTCTTTAATATGCTTAAGGAGAAAGGCATGTATAAAGATTCGATGTTTATAATTTACGGTGATCACTATGGTATTTCTGAAAACCACAATGAAGCAATGGGTAAATATTTAGGAAAAGAAGTCACGCCTATGGTTTCCGCTCAATTGCAGAAAGTTCCGTTTATCGTCCACATTCCAGGAGATGAAGGGAATAAAACCATTGATACCGTTTCTGGTCAAGTGGACGTGCAACCAACCCTATTAAATCTACTAGGCATCAAATCCAATAATCTGCAATTTGGGAATGATATGTTCTCAAAACAAAAGAAAGACTTTGCGGTTTTTCGAGATGGTAGTGTCATAACCGATCAGTACATTTATACAGAAGATAAGTGCTATCAATCTAAAGATGGCACTGAAGCTCCCAAAGAAAAATGTGCTCCTTATGTAGAAAAAGGGAAAAATGATCTAATGTATTCAGATAAAATTATTTATGGCGATTTATTGCGCTTCTACAATAACTAATCCAAAAATTAAAAGAGGCTGACTTATCACACAAAACATGGTGTGGTTAAGTTCAGCCTCTTTCTTTACTTGATTCAGTTTATTTTCTTATAAAACGTTTGGGTAGTTTCTTTGTTTGCTTTTAAGCTTTAAAAACAAAAGAACACGCAAGTATAACCTACTCAAGTTTCTATTTCGCCTGAAACTATCTAACCCCCAGCATAATCCCCAAATACATACAAATTGGGACTACTGTTCCTACAAGAATTACTAGATAGGTTGGAAATCGTTTAATTGACATGAAAATATTTAATATCAAGAATAAAAAAGCAAAAGTGAAAAAAATTAAACTGTCACCGGTAAGTGCCCAGCTTACTTGAATAGTAGGATCAATAGCATCTTGGTAAAATAATTCAAACAACGGTGATACACCATCTGATTGAACAAGCTTATCAACCTGATGCGGAGGGTATTGTTGTCCCATAAATGCTGTTATTCCAAAAACAATAAGGGCATATATCCCCTCTATTCGTAAGTATCTGGCGATATTTACATTTGAATGTTTTGCCAAACGTTTTTTAAGTACCACCCCATTTAAAAAAGCAAATAACAATATGGGAATGAAAAAAAGATGTTTAAGTAAAAGAGCCTGTCCATAATTAACAACTAATCCATTTGCATATTCTGTTAGAATAAAAGCGTTTTGATCGTTGTAGGATTGAATATCGATTTCCATTAATAAATAACCCGCAATAAACGTTACTGATACACATACAATCGAAAGTGGCGTGAACCACTTAAGAAATAAAGGCCAATTCTTAAAATCTTTTGACCCAAAACCAATCACGAGAAGTATACCAATCCAGATTATAACGGCTAAAAAGTGAACCGAATGGGCAATAAACCCTGTCCAAGGGGTAATGGATGCCGCATGCCCTGCTTTTCCAACACCAAATGCTAACAAAACAATAAAAACAAGTGCAACTTTAATTAAAGGTTCCTTTGTATCGAGTTTAATGGTGGCCAATAATAAGAATAATAGAACAGCTAAAATCAGTGTAAAAAGCCACGCTCGTCCGATTTCAAATGTAAATAAGACATTTCGAAAGCTAACCCACATTCCTACATTGTTAGATAAAATTAAACTAACGCGTAATAACGGTCCAAAAGATAGAATAGGTATCAAAGCTGTACATATCAATAAAACTGGTTTCGATATGTTGATTTCTGGCCTATATTTTATCGGAACCACTAATACCAGTAACGATCCAATCAAAACGGAAAAACTTAAATATAATAACAATTCTGTTATAACTATCATATCAATCGCTTCCTTCAAATTTCCTATGATTTTTTTTGAATAATCCTGTAAAAAAGATATACAGCAAACAGTCCTAATATAACAACAAGCCAAAAGGTGATATTAGAAAGAGGTAAAGATAGCGCAGTTGTATTCTTTTCTTTATCATCGTTAATGGTTGCAGTATTATCTTCTTCATCTGATTGTTTGGCATCAACATGCTGATCATTTTTTTTGGCTTCATTATCTTCTTTTTCATTAGACGGGGTATTCTCTGCCCTTACTTTAAAAGAGTAGCTTTCTTTGACTAGATGCCCGTCAGCACCAATAATTTCAATGTCGACTGAGTAAGAACCATTTAACAACGGTTGGTTAAAGGTACCAATCATTTTACTCTCCTCTATTTGAAGGCGGTCAGGTTTCATTTGAGCCCCCAGTTCATTAGTTAGGGTGATATTACTTCCATTTTCTACTTTTGTATTAAAATCTAACTCAACCTTTGTCAATGGTTCGTATATTACTTCACCTTCCTGAGGGTTAGATGCTTCTAAAACAGAATGAGCATTAGTAAGTGGACTGTATATAAAATATAGTAGAAGGGCTAAAAATATTGTTTTTTTCATTGGTCATCTCTCCTTTTCCTCTATCTTATCAATTAAAAAGCATTTTTCCTCTTATGTTCACACAATCTATAAATATTTTGAACTTTTTAAACATGCTTTGTTAGTCATGAGTCGAAAACTCGATTGTATTACATTAGAATGTGGTTACGAAAAAATCCAGACCACTGTTAAAGTCCATTCAATAAAAAAAGAAGACAATCACCTAGTATAAGGTTAATCGCCTTCTTTCTGTCTTGTGTATGTTGGTATGTCCATCGAGGTTCTCTAGAGGTAATTAGTTTTCATTGGTTACGCACATCTGCTTAACCTTTTTCTGCTAAGAAACGTTAGTTTACCTTTTTAAAGATTGAATCCATGATACTTTCTTCCTGGTACGGTCAATATTTCTTGTCTAGAATCTAATCACAATGCCGTTTAACCAGTTGTAATCGCTTATCCTTGTCTAAATACTTATTGGCGCAGAACTGACAAACGGTTATGTTCTCTTTCTCAAGCAAAATGACGATCTCATCTTGGTCAAAATCCCGGAAGCAATCTTTACAGAAAAACTCTTTGGCTCTATTTTTGGAGTTCATCGATTCACACCACCTATTAATTCCAAATAGATTTGTTGCTTATCAGAGGATTTTTCTATAAACCATCTTTTCATGACTCAAGTAATTTATATAGGTTATAAAGGAAATTCCGTATTTCGTTCATGTAAAATATAATCCTCTACTGAAAACAATCATTCGGTGACCTGTCTTACTTTATGAGCACTCGAGATATTCAAGAGGATCCACATACCCATCATAATTGTTAAACGATGAACCTCCATAACTGATATAAGTAAGGGAATCCCCGTTCTAGTTTTAACTCATCACTTCTAAATTGATTTTTTCATAGTTATCAGCAATTGTAGAGTAATTTGTAGTTTTCATGAAAAGCCCTTTTCTTACTTTTCACAAACTGCTGGTGGTTACAATATCTTCATATGGGTATGCTGCACGAATGACTAATTCCAATTATTCATTTCAAAACTCTGCCATTTATTCAACCTTTTCCCCAACGTATTACGCTGCTATGATATTACAGAATCGCTCCGAGATCATATCCAAGGCAATAAATCCATTCGGCTTATAAAATCATTGGTGATTAGACCTGCGCACCCAATGATTTCGTCTGATTCCAGCATTAAATACCAAATAGGAAGAGGACTATCTGTTTTTATACTGTTGGTAATACTGTCCTCATATACTTTCATGTTGTTTTCATTTGCCCACTTATTCTGAAAATACTTAATCGCTGCTTCTTTATACTCTGGGTTTTCTCTTACATTAATAATTTATAGTGACTTCACCTAGCTACCCTCTATATTTAAAATCTTTATTAAAGAATTGCTTCAAGATAGTTGAAATCTCGATTTCAAGACTTTTATTAACTATATAAAGAGCCCCATACATTAATACTACTGTATGGAGCTCTATTTTATTGATGGTTACTCCATCACTTTATTATCCATCCGATCAACCCATAGCTGGAGAAGGCCATAATACCGTTTCAAATTCGTATGAATTTTAATGGCCACTTCTTCGTTATAAGTATGAACAGTCAAATTTCGATCATTTACCATTTCCAAAGCCAGGACGGTCTCGTCATCCTGCAACAAGTTGACCTCCCGACAACTGCGAATGACACCCTTCGGAGAGCCGACATCAACCCCTTCTACATCATATAAATATTGCTTCGCCGCTTTCCAACTGGCCTCAAAAGAGAATTCAAACCTTTGAATTGACGCGTCTCGTTCCACATCATTTGGATTTTCAAGAGTCGCTAGCTTCTCAAAGGTAGCCAACGCCTTCTCTGCTGCATCTAATCGTTGGCGTAATCTTTCCATAAGATCCCCTCCTCTTTCACTTGTTGGACTAATGCTTCTTTGGCATGATGTAAATCCACGAGGTCCACCTTATAAGGGATGGTAGAATCCTCAATTTGCTCGATAATTTTATTCCATTTAAATGGAGAGATCGGGGAAGGGGATTCAATGGCAATGTCGATATCCGAACTATGTTTTTCCTCCTGGCGAGCCCAAGATCCAAATAAATAAACACGCGCTTTTTCCTTAGTGAGTTGCTCATTCAAAATCGATTTTAATTGTTCCAAAATTCGCCCTCGTAAATCAACAGGACATCCCATACTATCCCTTCCTCTTTTTGTCCCATTATAACATAATGTAAATCTTCTCTTTCGAGACTTTCCCTCTCAACTCCTTTACAGGATATCCGAATTCTATAAGGGATTGCACCAAAACAAAATATATAACTGCTATTCTATTACAGATAAGCTCCGAGATTGTTGAAGAAAGGTTTGACATCACAATCACACCTTAGAGTTCAAATGGTATCTAAACTTTTTGTAAGTGCGTATCCTTAAAGTTACTTGGATACTTTAAACCGTAGCCGATTGTCCGATCCATTCCAATATGTGCGACCCAAATAATACATAATGCCAACATCAAATCTTGATGTAAAATAACACTAAGAATGATAAGTATTAACGGAATGACATACTTATGTCCAAAATTATAAATAGTTGAACCTATTGAGTTATTAATCACGTAACCCAACATAGATAGATCTGGTACAAGTAAACAAAGGAAGACTAGCCACCAACTCGCGTCTATACTGGCATAAAAATACACTGAAACAAGTAAGACGATCAATACTTCAATATGTAATAATGATTTACTCATTTTAGCCCCCTCATTCCAATTCTCACTAATTTTACGTATTCTAACAGATTAGGTTTCACAAATCGTTAATTCCTCCGATTAATACTTATAATTCAAGAATATCTTCCCAACACATAAACTGGAATACTATTCCTGAATCGCTCCATATGGAAGAATTTAAACTTAGATTTCGCTCTGTTTAACATCATTAACCAAGATGTTAATGATGCGATTTTTTAATAACGATTTTTCTATACATCCCATTAAACATGACATCCTCATCTTCTTGTACAGTCAGAGTTTTATTATTCCCTTCTAACAGACTCTCAAATTTTACTCCTATATCTGTGCCAAGTAACATGATGATAGGTCTGAAGATTCTCGTCAAAGGTGATAGATTTTTACCTTTTGGAGAAAATTTATCAAAGATTATGATATGACCTTCTAGTTTTAAAACCCTTGCCATCTCTTTTAAACATAGATTAGCATCTTGAACTACTGATAAAACGAGGCTTCCAATCACTAAATCAAAAGAATCGTTAGGGAATTGCATATTCTGAGCATCCATTTGTAAGAACTTAATAGGTGTGTCTTTGAATTTATTTTTAGCTTGTTTTAACATTTCAGTAGAGTAGTCTATCCCTATAACAGTTGATTCAAGATGATTGAACCATTCAAGGTCTGCCCCGGTCCCAACTCCAACAAAAAGGATTTTTTTATTCTTCTCGAAGATCACATTCTCAAACACTCTTTTACGAGCATTACGAAACTTCCCAGAATTAAAGAAGTTGTCATAAACGGGTGCCCACATTTTATATATCGTTTTATTCCAATGATTTTTCGTATTAAAATCCATCATTTTAATTACCCCACTTTCTACCAAAGACATGGGAGAACATTTAAGGTTTAAGTTGATTGGCAGGGTCTCCTTGGCTCTTTAGGAGTCAGTTTAAATCTACAAAAATAGAGAGGAATAATTCTCCTCCCTATTTCTGTCTTAACAACCTCATACTGTTAAGAATAACGATTAGCGCAGCACCGGTGTCACTTAACACAGCCATCCATAAGGTTAAAAATCCAGGAAAGATTAGGGCTAATGCTGCCAACTTGGTAAGCAGAGAAAACCAAACATTCTGCTTAATGATGTTCATGGCTCTACGACTCAATCGAATCGTATGCGGAAGTTTTTCCAAATTATCTGCCATCAGGACGATATCGGCAGTTTCCATGGCTGTATCCGTTCCAGCGCCGCCCATGGCAATCCCAAGATCAGCTGTCGCAAGGGCCGGAGCATCATTAATTCCGTCTCCTACCATAGCAACACGCTTACCTTCCGCCTGTAACTTCTTTACGGCGGTCACTTTATCTTCAGGTAATAACTCAGAGAAGTAGCGATCGACACCTGTTTCGGCCGCAATTTTTTTCGCTGTTCCATCATTATCACCTGTCAACATCACCATTTCATTCATCCCAATTTTCTTGAGTTTTTGAATGGACTGAACTGTGATGTCACGTATCGTATCCGCAACAGCAATGAGACCTAGAACCTCGGTTCGAGTACCTACCACTACAAGCGTGTTTCCGTGGCGTTGTAATGAATCAATACGCTCTGCTATGTCATGAAGAGGGACCTCCATGTCTTTAAACAATTTTGGATTACCGGCAAAGTACATAATTCCATTAATTGTAGCCTGTGCACCTTTACCAGCAATAGCTTTAAAGTCTTCCCCCTGTTTAGTACCAATGTTTCGCTCTACAGCATAACTCGTGATGGCTTGAGCGATGGGATGCGTGGAATGTTCTTCAATGGTTCGAGTAATTCCAATTAACTCTTCACGATTGTTTTGAAGAGAAATGACTTCTGCAACTTTTGGTTTACCTTCTGTAAGGGTCCCGGTCTTATCAAAAGCAATTGCTTGAATAGCTCCAGCCTTTTCTAAGAAAGTTCCCCCTTTGATTAGGACGCCATTTCTAGCTGCATTTCCAATCGCAGATACAATGGCCACTGGTGTAGATATGACCAATGCACAAGGGCAAGCGACTACCAATAAAGCAAGGCCTTTATAGACCCACTCTCCCCATGACCCGAATCCAAATAATGGCGGTACCACCATGATAAGAAGAGCAAGAGTATAGACAATAGGAGTGTAGACATTTGCAAAGCGATCCACAAACGCTTGAGTTGGTGCTTTTTTCTCCTGAGCTTCTTCTACAAGATGAATGATTTTTGCAATCGTTGTATCTTCTACTAATTTTGTTACCTTAACTTCTATGGAACCACTTTCATTCACTGTACCTGCATAAACCGTGTCTCCCTGTTGCTTATCTACTGGCAAGGATTCCCCGGTGATGGGGGCCTGGTTGATACTGGATGTACCTGTTAAAACTTCTCCATCCAGAGGAACTTTCTCTCCGGGTTTAATGACGATCGAATCATTGACTCCTACCTCTTCTACTGGTTTTCGGATAAGCTGATCCCCAGACTTAACAGTAGCTTCTGATGGAGTGAGATTAATCAGGCTTCGAATCGATTCTCTTGTACGCTCAATCGACCTGTTTTGTAAAGTGTTGCCTAAGGCGAAAAGCCATACGACCGTTGCTCCTTCAAACCACTCGCCAATGAGGGCTGCCCCAATGGCGGCAGAGGCCATGAGAACATTCATGTCTAAGGAACCACTTTTAATAGCGTAGAAGGCGCTTTTCGCCGGTTTATATCCACCAATCAGAATAGATGCAGCGTATAATGACGTAATTAAGCCGGGCATTACGCTAGTAAATGAGACCATAAAACCAGCAGCCAGCAATATGCCGGATAGGGTGGTCGTTGAGATCCCCTTTCCCTTTTTATCGGAAGTTCCTTCACTTTTGTTACTAATTGAATCTAATGAAGCATCAAACCCGGCTCTTTGGACTTCTTTGATAATTTCGTTTTGATTTGTTGTATGATCAATTTGCATTTTTCCTGTCGAAAAATTCACCTGCACATCTTGAACATTTGAATTCCTACTTAAATGCTTTTCAATTGTCATCGCACAAGAGCCACAATCCATACCTTCAATTTTATACGTTTGCATATTTTTGGTTTTGCCTAAAGGCTCTGCTTTAAAGCCTAGTTTATGCACTTGATCAGGAACTAGATTATACACAGAGCGATCATTAGCACTCACTGTCATCTTCCCGGTTCCATAATTAACTTGAACCCACTGAATTCCTTTGATTTTTTGTAACCCTTTCTCAATGGTTGCGGCACAGGAAGGACAATCCATTCCATCAATCTTGTATTCCACAGGTTTCTGCCCTTTTGGCTCACTATTCACTGCGTCAATTTGTTCATTTTTATTTTCTCGGTTACTACAACAGGTTGAAGAGCTTTCTGGATGTTCTTCTTTGGTGTTTGTATCATTTCCACAGCAAGATGAAGAAGTAAAAGCTTCTTGCTCAGCACAGCAGGAACTTGCGCTTATTTCATTAAGCTCCGGCTGACTAGAGCAACAACTTGCTTGTGTCTCTTTTTCTACACGACTCATTGATGTCCCCCCATTTAATCCATTCAGACTTCTTTTGAATGTAGTAAAGCAATCGAAACTAACTGATGAACATGATTGTCAGCCAAGGAATAAAAAACAAGTTTTCCTTCTTTGCGATACTTGGCTAACTTCATGTTACGCAATAATCTTAAATGATGAGAAGCAGTGGCAGTCGTTGAGCCAATAATATTGGCCACATCGCAAACACAAAGTTCCTTCTCCAGGGTTAAAGCATACGCAATTTTCATACGTGTGGCATCTGATAAAGCTTTGAAAATCAACTCTACCCCTTCCACTTTTTCAATTTCTGGTTGCACTCGTTGAACAAGTACTTCATCGTAACAAAACGTATCACATGTATCTTTAGAAGCTTTTTTTATAACCTCTTCACTCATTTTTTCACCTTCATTCTAATGGTTGTTTGGATATTTGTTTATTATAATATATGTTTCAAACACTTCCGCGTCAACAAAATTATTAGCATATACCTCATGCATCCATTCGAATATATTAAAATTCATACCCCACAGAATCATTAATTCAACTTATATATAGAGAATTAGCTTTTATACTCGTTTTTAGTAAATTCCAATATGCTTTGAAGGTGATTTGCATTACTACGAATAGATAATAGCTTCACGAATGATTAAAATTCAACTCAATTGTATTGTAAAATCAGAAATGCAAAGAATAACGGTATCACTATTTTGAAGGAGGATCACATTGTTTAGAAAGAATGCAGGAGACGTTTTGATGGAATTGTTAATTGACTGGAACATAGATCATATCTATGGTATGCCTGGAGATTCCATTAATTCAATCATAGAATCATTAAGAAAAGTCGAGGATAAAATTAAATTTATCCAAATTCGCCACGAAGAGAATGGAGCATTGGCAGCTTCTTCCTATGCCAAGTTAACTGGTAAGATTGGAGTATGCACAGCCATCGCTGGTCCAGGAGCAATTCACTTACTTAACGGGCTTTATGATGCAAAATTGGATGGGGCACCTTTACTGGCTATTTGCGGGCAAGTGGAATCGGACCTTATGGGAATAGATTACTTCCAAGAAGTTAATCTTTCTCGCCTTTTTGATGATGTTGCCGTTTATAATCAGCGGATTACATCAGCTGAGCAGCTTCCAGGAGTGATAAATCAGGCAATTCGTACGGCGTATGCTAAAAGTGGCGTTGCTGTTATTACAATTTCCGATGATGTTCAGAAGGCTGAAGTTGAGAAGGGAGCTCGGTTTACAAGTCCCGTTGTTATCAAGCCTAAATTCTTTCCTCATCAACAAGATTTGATAAAAGCTGAAGCACTGCTTCGTCAGTCAAAAAAAGCAGTTATTTTAGCAGGAAAAGGAGCTAGGAAAGCCAGTGCAGAACTTGTGGAATTTGCTGAAAGAATGGCATGTCCCATAGTATTATCGTTACCTGGGAAAGGTGTTATTCCTGACAAGCATCCCTATTGCCTTGGAGGATTAGGGTTAATCGGGACAAAACCGGCTTATGAGGCGATGAAAGAAGCAGACACATTAATACTTATCGGGACGTCCTTTCCATTCACCGGATTTCTTCCTGAAAAAGCGAGAACTCTTCAAATCGATACGAACCCTGTTCAAATCGGCAAACGGTACCCAATCGATGTTGGTTTGGTAGGAGAAGCTAAAGAGACGCTAAAGGAATTATTAAATGTACTACAAGTAAAGGAAGACCAAACATTCTTAGAAAGTTGTCAGGGACGTATGGCCGATTGGTGGGGCAAGATGGAGAAGGAAGAAGAGGTGGAGAGTGTTCCGATTAAACCTCAAAGCGTGGTGAAAGCTTTACAAGATGTCACATCCAGTGATGCCATCATATCCTGTGATGTGGGGAACGTAACCGTATGGATGGCTCGACATTTCAGAATGACAAATCAGAAATTTGTTATCTCTAGCTGGCTAGCAACTCTTGGCTGTGGGCTTCCGGGTGCTATTGCTGGGAAAATTGCTTACCCATCAAGACAAGTAGTTGCTGTATGTGGAGATGGCGGGTTTACAATGACAATGAACGACTTTGTGACAGCCGTTAAATATGATTTGCCGATGATGGTCATCATTTTAAATAACCATAAGATTGCCATGATTAAATTTGAGCAAGAAGTAATGGGGAATGCTGAATTCGGAACAAATCTACACAATCCGAACTTTGCTAAATACGCAGAAAGTTGTGGGGGAGTAGGAATCCGAGTAGAAAAACCGGAAGATTTGATGCCAGCTCTAAAAAAAGCAGCACTTCAGTCAAAACCTTGTATTGTAGACGTTGTTGTGGATGCAAATGAAGCACCGCTTCCAAGTAACTTAACATTTAGCCAGGCAAAAGGCTATGCTCAGCATATGATAAAGGAATTGTTTTCTGAAGGGAAGCTTGATTTGCCCCCGTTATAAAATGAAGAAGGGGTCAGGTAAGTACCTGACCCCTTCTTCTTGATGAGCAAGTCCTTATAAAATATAAATCCCTTAAGTGTAATAACTTTGATTATTAAGTAATGCGTGATAAATGGTTACACTATCAAAGTCCAACACTCGTACACCAAAATATTTTTTTATCTTTTGTTTTGGTCCTAATAAATATTGAATAACCATATTTTTCATCAAATGAAATTCGTGATGTATTTAACTCAACAAAGTCTCCTACCTCTGTAAAAGTTTCTCCAAGAATACTTGCTAAAGAATTATATGTAGATTTTATATTTGTACAATTAATGTTTTTGCCAACCAATTACAACACCACAAAAAACAGACTATATCCTAACATTTGATTAGATTATACTATAAGAAAAATTTTGTAGAGTATTCGCAAAATTGATATTATACACGAAGTTACTTAAGAAGAGTAGCATCTTTATTAGTAACCAGATTGTCCAAATTCGTCACTATGAACTGATACTATCACAGACAGAGGTTCTTTTTCACTTCTATCCTCTCTACGAAAAAAAGGCCACCTAACAATCTCCCCTTTCAATTGAAATGTACATGTTGACGTATCTTCCTATTCAAAATTCATTCTCATTAAATTGTTCTTCGTTGCTGTTCTTCATTCTCACCAAAGATTTAATTTCGTAATAAAGCTTCTAGTCATCAGCATATAATTACCTTCTATAATTCACTGGATCCATATTTTCTGCTTGGATTAATTAGTGTTGGATTTGTCCTTTTTAATGTTTAAAATATAATTACTTTCCCCAAAATATAGGTAAACAATGAGGTGTTTATCATGACAACTAAAGTAATAAAATTTGTAAAAACACTAAATAAAGAAACCATTATTATCGGGGCAAGTGTTACATACGTCATAATAATTCTATACGGTAAACAAATAACAAAAGCACTACTTCTTACTGTATTGTTATTACTTTTAATAAAGGTAGCTAAGAAGCTTTATTATTTTCATTTCAAAAAACACACTTTAACCACTGATATCAATGATATTGATACAATGACAGGTATAGAATTTGAAGATTATTTAGCTGATTTTTTCGAAACCAAAGGTTATAACATCAAGTTAACACCTCGTTCTGGAGATTATGGGGTTGATTTAATTTTACGTAAAAGACGTAACAAAATAGCAGTTCAAGTAAAATGTTATACAAGTAATATCGGGGTGGATGCAATTCAAGAAGTTATCGCTGGGCGCATTTATTGGCGCACTAAAGAAGCAATGGTTATTACAAACCGTTACTTTACCCATAACGCTAAAAAGTTAGCAAAAACATCTGATGTAAAATTAGTAGATAGGGACAGCTTAATAAAGCTTATAAGGTGAATTACATGTTAATTTTTGCAATTTTAATCCTTGTGATTTTAATTTGGCCATTAAACAAAATAATTGATAATACATTCGAAAAAGTTAACCTTCCACTTTCACAATCAAAACGGGTGAAGTGCGAGTCACCAATCGAACGCCGTCTATATGATGCACTGGTTTTCAACGACTACTATGTTGAAACGCAATACACAGTAGGGAAGTATCGTATTGACTTAGCAATCCCTCCCCTCAAACTAGCTATAGAATGTGATGGAAAGGAATATCATTCATTTCCTCATCAGAAGGAAAACGACCGCCGGAAAGACAAATATTTGCGTTCTGAAGGTTGGAAGGTATTGCGGTTTACTGGACGACAAATAAACAGAAATATTAACGCTGTTTTATTTAAAATAGAAAAACATGCAACATTAATATTAAAAGGTTAATTTAAAATCAGATAAACTCCCTTAGATAGAAAACCTTCTTTTTTAAATCGAATTTCTGTCCTGATTGTCCTGCAACCCTCAATACTTTAAAGTTAGGATCTTGCTGTTTGTACACACTCTCTCTAGAATTAATAAGACAGACCTATTTCTGAATGGATATCTTGTCGCTACAGAATGTTGATTAAATAAGAATAAATTTAAAATTTATATTTCTTTACATTAAAATATCTTAATAACATATCCAAAGTCTATAGTGTAAATGCCTAAATCACTCTGTTATCTTCATGTTCTTTTGCAAACCATCTTATTACTTGTTGACTTAGGATATCTAAGCATGTGGTAAATTCGTGTAATTGATCCAATGGACACTCCATTCCTTTTTTATCATAATTAGTTTTAGCGTGAGCAAACATATTCCTCGTGTTACTAATGGCATTCGCAACTTCTTCATAAGCCTTTACTATTTCTGTTTCTTTACTACTACTAGTTAATTTATTTGTAAACTTTAAAAATCTCGGTGCTACTCTTACAATTTCATTAAGGTCACAGCATGTTTCTATAGTTAACTTAATAGAGGCGTAGTCTTTTTGGTTATTTCTATTGCCTTCAAAAATTTCACTTAATTCAAGTATGTAATTGGCATCTGGATTAAGTGCCTTTGGACTAAATAATTTCTTTGTTGCAGATTTAATAAGGTCTTGTTGGATAACTGTTTGAGAGACATATTCTATTACTTTTGTATATGTTAAAACGAGTATCTCAAAATTCGTAGTCGAAAGGGACGAATTATACAATTTTAACAATTTATGAACACCTTTTCCCCGCAATAATGGTCTAAGCCTTGTCGCATTTGTTCTAAATTCCTCATACTGCTCTGTATAATAAGATACTCTTGGCATTATATGAATACTAATGTTGATGGTGGACTTTAACTCAAATAAATATGACTCAACCAAGCTATCAATAACTCTTTCATCTATTTTATCTTCACCACGTATTTCTATAAAAGTGTCGTCGTTTTCTACTGCCGGTATCTGCTCGTTATAGTTTCCGTCAATTATCAGCTTTATACCATAGCTAGTTAAGCCATTAACAATATTTATAGTGTATTCTTGTTCATCTATTACCTCTTTAACAGTAGGTATATTAATTCCAAACAGAAAAATTTCTTCTAGTATTTGATAGTCTATATGAATTAAAGCAGTTCTTTTACCAACAAACTTGTATTCGTCAAAGAATACGGTGTTTTTAGCTTCATAAACCATATCAAGAAGATCACTAATGGTATGGCTTTTCTTCAAATTCTGAATCCGGAATCCATGGTGTTAATTCAGTATCTTCATCGTATACAAACTCCTCTTCGTCATCACCATCCACATCTTCATAAAACTTGCCAAGATGATCAGAGTCATGTCGAATATTGTGACTTTCAAAGAATTCCAAGAGATCTTTCACTTCATTTCTAAATTCCTCTGTAACAAATCTAGCAGCCATATAACCATCTCCTTTTCTTTTGGTAATATGATTAATATTGAGTAAGCGACTGTCTTTTTTTCAAATGACAACAATAATTTTTTAAACCCTGGTCGTTACATAAGTATATACTATATTGATTTCAAGAGTTTTGGGTTTTTCGAATAGTTAATTAAAGGATTTTTTAAAAGACTACCTTATATAAAACGATTACAAATCGTTTTAATTTCTTCATGAAAAATAACAATTGCCTTGTTTATTTGGTAAAAAATTGATTTAATCAATATAAACATATTTTAAGCTTCTCCTAAAAAAAATACTGTCAGGAGAATATTAGATGACTATACAAGCTAATAATTACAAATTGTTTTTGAAAACAGACTTATTTGATGAAAAAAATTCAAATCTTAAAATTGAGTACACTGGAGAATCTTATTTAATATGCTCATATAATTATTCAAACAAAGACTCATATCTAAATACACTTAAAAATGCATTTTATGCTGGAACTAAACAATTTATTATCAACCCTCAACAATACTTAAAACTTATTAAACTGGCTAAAGACTATAATCTCAAACCCAAAACAATTGAATTTAATGACGAAATAGATGAGGAAGATCAAGCTTACATTAATGATCTTTTAGCAAAATTTGTTCAGTACGATTTAATCAAAGCGGATATTAATAATCCATTAGACGAAGAAATAAATAACTTTGATCTAAACCAAGATATCATTCCTAAAAAACTATTGATTAGTAAAGATGGCGATTCCATTAGTATTTTTAATAATGGTGTGCTTCACACAGATAATATTGAAATATTCGAGTATTTAAACCCTATTTTTTCTCAATTGGCTGACGAGGTAAATCAATGAAGAGAGTTTTGATGTATTTTCTAAAGTCTCTAGTTTCTCCTCTTTCATTATTTATAGTATGGGTTTATGGATTAAAACCGTTTTCTATTCTCTCTGATATTTTCAAATGGGAAATTAAGGCCGCCAAACCAGAAATAATTAAGGGTGGTATTGACGTAGCAGTATTGCTATTTTTAATAAATTTATTAGGGAAGTTATTACTGTATCTCAGAGAATTGATTTATAAGTATACTCCATCAGTTAAAATATCTATCATTAATCCAAAAGATCCAGACAAATCTAATTTTATATTGTGCGAACCAGGTGGAGAGTTAAATTCAATCAAAGCACAAGTAGAAATTGATTATAAAAATACCTTTGGAAAGTTCATTTCTACTTTTGGGAAAGAACAATATCTTGAATTTTACTGGAACTATGAGTGGGTAAGTATAAACTTTAACTCTATCGTAAAAGGTGAGAACATTAAAGATGGAGTATGGAAGTGTAAAGTTGCTAATACGCTACCCAAAAACCAATTTGATACTAGTTTAGATATACCAATGTACATTTCTATAGACCATGATCAAGTAAAAAAAGGTTACATTACTTCCAATTTAATACTCTGTACAAAAGTAAAAGATAATCACCTATTTTTGAGTTGGTTATCAAGAAAATTCATCTTTTATGAGGTAACACCATTAACTATTAAGCTTTCCATCTAAAAAAGAGGAGTGGTAGTATGTTTAATGTCTCACTGGTTTGTCTGACAGACATCAATGACTTAAATCAAGCTGCACAACTGCTAGAACATAATTCGGTATTAGATGAGCCTGTAGAAGATGAAGATTGGCCAGATCATGAGGTGCTAACTAAACGTTGGAATGTTATCAATAATCGAGGAATGAATATTCAAAATCTCCAAGCTGGTACTAGAGAAGAGATTCGTTTTATATTTATCCAGGGTTATAATGAAAGAACCAAGAGAAAAGACAAATGGTTTGAAGATCCACAACTAAGAAATTCCTTAGTTCAAAAAAGTGATAGAGTAAATATTACTGAAGTCAAATCAGTATTTTTTGAATACGAAGAAAAAGTCTATTTTGCTCCATGGCTTCCACCGGGCTCTTCTTTGAATACCTTCACCAACGATTTACTTCCAAGCGATATATGGGGAGAAACTATAAGACACCCACAAACATTTCAAATTCAAAACGACTTTTTTTATTGGATACTCAATGCCTTTACACGTGGAAATAGAATAGTAAATAGAGCTCCACATACAGCCATAAGATCATGGACAGGTTTTCATGGGACTACACAAGATTCTACACATAATTTATCAGGAGATGGTGAAAGAATATCGGCCATACTTGGAACCTTAGCTTTTTTATTTATGAATGATCCTTTAAAAGCGCTTAGTGTTTCTATTGATTATGAAAATGAACGTCTTCCATTAGTCCTGGGAGCGAAGGGAAATCTTCAAATTTCGGAATACGAATATGAAGGAAGATTTAGCAATGCATATCTTGATGATAATAGAAAAATATTACTAACCATATTAGCTTACACTAAAATAATTCCTAGTTTATTCCAAGGGTACGAAATTGCTAGAAATCAAAATACTTGGAATACCAATTCTATTGAAGATTTTACGCAATGGATTGGTGATGAAATATTAACCAGGGTTAATACTGCACTACAGATATAATAAGTTTAAAATAAACTACTTTGATTCTCTTTGTTCGCTAAGATATCTATAAAAAGTAGCTCTACTAATACCAGTCGCATTCAATATCTCTTGAATGCTGTACTCCTTGCTATCATACATCCGAAAGGCCATATCCAACTTGGATTGGTCTTTTTTCGGTCTTCCTCCCTTTCGTCCCCTCGCTCTCGCTGCATCCAACCCTGACTTAGTTCGCTCTGAGATAATGTCGCGCTCAAACTGTGCCAAGCCACTGAAGATTGTAAATACGAGCTTCCCCATCGCCGTAGTCGTATCGATGTTTTCATTGATCGAAACAAAGTTGATGCCCTTCTCCTGAAAGTCGTTAATCAGGTCCACCAGGTGCTTCGTACTCCGACCGATTCGATCAAGTTTATAAACCACGACCGTATCCCCTTCTCTTAGATACTTCAGCATTTCCATAAACGCAGGACGATCCTTTTTCGTTCCAGTGATTTTCTCTGAGTAGATGTTTTTCTCTTCAACTCCGTATTTCTTTAGAGCGTCAAATTGCATATGTAAGTTTTGATCCTTCGTACTGACTCGAGCGTATCCAAATAACATAACGATCTCCCCTTTTCGATTGGTGGTACTTCTATATTATCAAAAAGGTTAGCAGTAGTATATATTGGAACTTTGATTATGAGATGGTTTTTGATACTTGTTTTAGAGGAGTTTTGAACGGATAGAGGTGAGTTTCACGGTTATTATCAAAAACGAACATTTGATAGCGAGGTTTTTTGAAAAATAGAATGATTTTTAGAAATTACGCTAACTTTATTTATTTGTGGTATAATCGTTATACAATTAGATTGGCGGTGAAAATATGAATACAGTACTACATTTTGTGGATTCAGCACTTATGTATCATAGAGGTAAAAAAACTGGCTTAGCTGGACTTATGGGGATTATACTCACTATTGTAATAGCGGCTTATTGGGACCAAGTACTTCCGTTATTTAAATTTATAGGAGTCGTATCTTTATTAGATTCAATGGGACTTATTATAGATGGAGCACCAGGTATGACATTTTATCGAATTATGGTGGCTGCCTTTGCTCTATCACTAGCTTTAATGTTAATAGGTTCGATATTACTGGCCATTACCCTCTTTATAGTTGCTATTACTCAAAACGAATTTTTTCAGAAGATCCTAATTGGGTTAATGTCTGTAGTATTCTTTCCTCTAGTGTTACTGTATTGGTTTATTCTTTTATTAGGATTTATAGCCGATAAGGATGAAAAAAGACTTGATCCTAAGGGCTATGTGGAGAAAAAAAGATTAGCGATAAATAAAGAGGTAATTGATTATTTTATAAATGCTGGTATAGAAGATGAAAAAAAGAGATTGGAAAAAGAAAGAGACGAATTATTTACTAATGTTATAAATGGAAAAGAGCCACAGGAGAAACGCCCAAACTTAGACGAAGAAATAATGGTACAAAATAATGTCCTTACTTTTGAGGAAGCCTATAATAGACTTAACAGACTTCCCACAAAAGGTGATTATTTTTTCTTATTAGGAATTACTTATGAACGAGATTTATGTATCTTAATTCCAAAGCCAGTTGCTCCGAAATGCTTACCAATCTTTAATGATCCTGATACCTTTGTTGGTGAAAAAATTAAACTTACTGGTTCTATGAAAGATGGTAAATTTCAATTAGATAAACATAAAGAATATATCAGGAAGACTGACTATCCTGATACCCAAAGTTCTAATAATGTAGATTTTGACCCTTTTAGACATACATTTACTTATTTTAAATACGATGAAATCGAAACTTATGTAGATTTGTCTAGAGCAAAAGAAATTCATCCAAAACTGAAGTTTTACAGGTATTATAAACACTTTATTCACTTCATTGAAGAACAACAAAATCTATACTTTTCAGGTAAAGAGTATTTGAAACAACAAATTTCAGATGCTACGAATAAAGAAGATTTTGATCACTTTGTATCAGAAATCAAAAAGTATAATGCAAGTAACGAAGGCGCTGTTCAGTACATTTGGGAACAAGAACAAAACGCTCGACAAGCAGAAGGATGAATAGAATGAAACTTGGCGATGAAGAAATAATACAATTACTCAAACCTCATACACAGGCTATGACGACTGTTAGAGCATGGGATAAATATGCTAATACCCATAACCTCCCCCGCTCTATAACGTTAATAAAGCGGTTTGGTTCATGGAACAAAACAAAGCAATTATTGGAGATACCTAAGATAAGGCAGCGGGAGAAATACACCAGGGATGAATTAATCCATATTGGTAAGAAGAATATCAACCATTTCTCAACAAAGAGAAGATGGGAAAAGTATGCTAGTGAGCAACACCTTCCTTCACCTCAAACGTATATTAACGAGTTTGGTTCATGGAACTCTACTCGTGAAGCACTCAACTTGCCTCCTGCTTCAAAGATAAGGAAAAGCGGGTATACTAAAAGTGATATTGAGCAGATTCTCAATGACCATATTGACTTTTTTGTAAGTAGAGAGTATTGGAACCAATATGCCAGGACGAACAACCTTCCATCCTATAGTACGCTGTATAAGTATTTAACTTCAAAAGAAATTCAGTATTATAAAAACAAGAATCGCACTAACCATTAAAGGTTAGTGCGATTCTATTTGATCAATCATGTCCCAGGCAGAAGTGCTAACTGAATAAATTTCATCATCCTCTGCATGGGCTGTACCACCTTTAACAAAGCTAAGTTCTAAGCTAACCTCTAAATCATCTTTATAACGCAAAATTACTTTTGACTCATCCTTCTCTGCTCCAAAAGAACCTTTTAGTGGTGTATAGCCAACTCCGACCAGCGTTTTGTTTCTGGAGATACGATCCATCATTCTTTGCGCTACTATCTTTTTATCTATTTCATCATCTTTAAATAAGTCCTTTGAGATAGTTTCAGTATCAAATGCCTGGATAAAGAGTTCAGGATTATCCATTAAAACTGTGGCGAAAAGATATTCAACTACTCCCTTCTTATTTTTGTATTTAGCTAAAATCTCTTCATCGGGATGATCTACAAACCCTCCATCATAATCCGAAGTATTCACCCATTTCCTTACTATCTCCTCTTGAGCTTCAACTTTTTTAATCTCTTGTAATATTTCATTTTGAGATTCTTTATTTATAGGAAGCTCTTCTGCATGGTCTCTACCTAAATAAACTAACAAGGAAATTACCACAGTGATTGTCATCAAACTAAGACAACTTAATATAATTTTTTTCATTTTAACTCCTTGAAGGGATTTCATTAAAATTTGCATTTAAAACTTTAGGTAGTATAATAAATATAAGCTAACTAAATTAAGGATTCTTTATTATAGAGAATTAAATATTTTATTTTGTAATTTAAGGATTCTTTTGTAATTTAATAATATATTCGACATAATTCGACAGTATTAGACTAAAATGGCACTACTAGCACAGGGTCTATACTATCGGATTTATTTATGTTCCAAGAACCCTTATGGACTTCGAAGTGTAGATGTTTTCCGGTCGAATGACCTGTATTACCCATATTCCCTAACATTTGTCCTTTACTAACCGTTTGCCCATTTGCAACGGTCCTGTGAGTCATGTGAGCATAAAGCGTTTCATATTGCACACCATTTATTTTGTGCCTTATAATAACGCAATTACCATAGGAACTTGAAAGGTATGATCGCACTACTACACCATCAGCAGCTGCAACAATTGGAACTGCTTGAGTTCTTCCACCTCCACCAATATCTACACCAGCGTGGAGCTTCCCCCATCTTCCTCCATACCCTGATGTAATACTACCTGTAGCTGGTCTCATAAAATCACCACTAGTAGCGGGAGGTAGATTGCCTTCACCTGGTACATACGTAGCCTGTGATTTGAACTTATCAGCATTTTTCATGACTTTATCAACATACCAACCTGCATGGTTGTAAGCATATACTGCTTTGCGTTGATCTAAGGAATACCCGTTTTTTGATAAATAATAAGCCGCTGTTGCTACTGCATCTTCAATATCCCAAGGATCTGCTTTTCCATCTCCATTTGCATCTCGACCATATCCATTATATCTATTGATCATTGCAGGATTAGTTTTAATTTCATTTGGGATAGAAGCATTCCCTAAACCGCCAGTACAACCTGGGTATGCCCATCCTAGCCAAGTACATTTCATAAACTGAAACGGACCTTCTGCCCCAACTCCTGAAGTCATAGTTGGGTGGGTAGAGAAACCGGTCTCTACAAAATGAATAGCTGCTAAAACAAACCAATCTACTGCATATTTTTTTTCTGCCTCTAAGTAGAATGGCATGTATTGTGGAGGTACTCCCTCCCCAGGAATGATAGTTCCATCAAACCCAGTATAATTTCCAAATCCACTTCCCATACCTGATAGCCAGTCAATATAAGCCATTTGTCCATCTGCAAAAAGATAATTAATTTCTACGACCCTTTTATCATTCATAGTAAATCCATTTGAATTCAAAATAGCATCAAATGTGCTGTAATCTTCAGTAGTGTTTTCAGAGGTGTCGAATTTTTGATAACGTGTTTTAGTTGTTGTTTCGATTTTTACTTTCTTTGATTTTTCTACTTCTCGCGTTTTCGTAACAACACGATCGCGATACCTAATTACTCTCACACCATTTTCATAAGTTACGTAAGGATATCGTTCTGTGACTTCGTACTCCTCAGTCTCAGTCCAAGTGTCCGTTCGATAGCTTACTTTTGTTTTACTTTTCCAATCAGTGGTTCTTTGAGTGTGGGTAAAGGTTGTCGAACCATTCCAGTAATCAACCGAGGTTAATTTGGTAACCCACTTATCTTTTCTTTTTACTTTGCTCCAAGAGCCACAGTCTCCATCTTCACATACTTTGGTTTTCGTTTCCGTCCATTCGTTGAAGTCATCATACATAAATTCTGGAGCGAGTGCATCAGCCATTGTTCTTATGAGTTCCTTAATTTCATCTTCATCTTTTTGTTTAACCGTATCCAATTGAATAACAGCTGCTATTAATTCTTCAGGTACTCTATATGGCCTTTGAAGGGGGTCATCCATATCGACAGTTCCTTCTGATTGTTCAACTATATACTTATGAAGGTCTAATTCATCCCCTTCTAATCCTGTTCCTGTTCCAAACATTAGAGAAGAAACCATAAAAGCAACCACAATTACTACAAATACTCCAATCATGATCCCTATTACAGGGAGGCTAACGCCTCCCAATAAGGATAATAGAAGTTTTACTAAAGCGGCCACTGCGTGTTTAACAACTTTAAGAGCTAATTTAGCACCCTTTTTTGCAATCTTTTTAGCTAGTTTTCTACCTTTTTTAGCGGCAGCATTTTTAATTTTATCTTTCGCAATCTGCTGTAGTTGCGACCCTTGATTCTCGTCGGGAGGTTTTGGAAGTGCCATTAAAAAGTACCTCCAAGAGACTTATGCCTTACCGCCTCAAAATCATTCCTTCGAGATGCTCTTTTATTGCTCTTAACTGGAATCAAATCATCCGGGGTAAGAGATGTAGTGTAACTAATAGATTCATCTGCTTCATCGAATGCATCTTCCTGATTATATCTTCTGTTTCTAACAGAATAATTTACTTTACGTGCTTCATTTGGATTTAAACGAGCATCTCCTGATCCATACGGAGAAACACGATGGTTTTGTCCTTGACTATCTGTTCCTATCATATAGCTGCGCTCTTTTGTTACTACCATTTTCAGGTCTTTCATTTGAGTTTGAACATCATTGGAATAGAATTGTCCACTATCGACTTGCTGATTATAAGCCTGAACTTCTTGAACGACTCTTGGATTTTTTCGTGTATTTCGATTTGCCAACAAATTATTAGGAGAAACGTTAATACGACGATTTAATTCAGATTTTCCACCGGCAGAATCATAACGATATGGGTTAGAATCTTGTAATAAAGTATCATCCTTAACAGTTAAATCCTGATATACTGTATCTCCTTCCTTCAATGCACTATCTCCGGAACCATGCCTAGAAATAACCCGTGTTTGGCCAGTACGATCACGTACTTGTATAAAGCTTTTGTCGTTTGTCGTGACCATTTGAACGGAACCTTTAGCAATTTCCATATTTCCGTTACCGTCATCAACCTGTTGGGCTAGATGCTTGATATCCGATACTTCTGCGATTTGATCATTAACCGGGCGATTATATGGATTATGTTTAGATGCTAGGGTGCTAGCTTTCTTATAACCTCGTACTCCACCAACGATACCCGTTGCGTAAGCAGCAGCATTTCTGAAACCTGCTTGCTTTTCAACCGCATTTTCTGGTACATGTTTTTCTTGGAAAGATGTTTTCATAGCAGACATTGCTCCAGAAGTACCACCGACAATGGGATTTATTGCTTTAGAAACGACACCATTCGGAGGATTTAATAAAGCATTTTGATAGCCTGCTTGCGCTCCTTGTGTTCCAGCAACAGCCAATTTACCTAATTTTGTATCTTGTACAAAATTCGTGATTTTAGGAAGTTCCAGAGTTGAAGAAATGGCGTGAACCCCACCGTTATAACCGGCGCCTACCATTTTTTTAACGGCTCCATCATTAATTCGTTTATCCAGAGGAATCCGATTAGGTAGTTGAGAAGAAACACTTTTGAGGTTTCTTTGATAAGTAGGACCAGCTTTTTGTGTTTGCCAATTTTCTTCCGCCACATTTTTAGGAACGATATTAGAAATCTGTTCCGTAATATATTTCTGCTTCTCCTGATTAGTTGCCCTGGTTGCCAATTGAGAAACAAGATAAGGAGTATTTACTTCATGAGATAGATCGGACTTATCATAAATTTGGGCACCATTAACATCTTTTACAGCATTTCGAGCAGCTTTGAAATAAGCTCTCCCTGTTCCTGCTTGTCCCTTCTCAAATTCAATTTCAAGCTGTTGGTCTGAAGCGCTAGCTTGTTGTTTGTAATTCGATCGATAATTCATCTTTTCATTTTCGTATAGTTCTTTTCCTAAATTACCTGCAAAAGTCTTACTATCTAGTTGAGTATTTTGAATCGATTGGCCATTGCTCATTTTCTGAGCCAAACCAGTTGTTACGGTGATCATTTCTTTTCGTTTATCATCAACTTGTTTGGTCCATGCTACGTCAACCTCAGCTGGACTTGCACCAGGCTTTTGAACCTTGTAATCCTTAGAGAAGTTCGATTGGTTTTTATTTGCCCAATCATTAGTCATGTTTTCCGCAGTTTCGTTAGCTAATTGCGAAGCATTAACCTTCGTGAAATTCCCTACTGCTTTTTCTGCAGATTGGACATAAGCTACTCTTTTAGATCCATTCTGTTTATCAAATTCTAATTCTATTTGCTCGTTAGACAATTTACGAGGAGCAGAGGCTACATAGTTTGCTTTTTCATTGTCATACATTCTTTGTCCTAAATTAGTAGCGAATTGATCAGTACTAATATTAGTAGATGAAATATCCTTACCATTCGTCATTTTACTCGCGACGGAATTAGCCATACTAACAAATTCTTTTCTCTTTTCTTTCGAAGCGTTATCCCATGCAATCTCAACTTCTTCCTCACTTTTGCCAGGATTACTTTGCTTGTAAGAAGTAACGAATTGTCCTTTGTTATTCGCAGACCACTCGTTTGTCATATGATCTGCAGATGTAGTAGCTAAAGTTTGAGCATTTTGGTTAGCGTTTTTAGTAGGTATCGATTGCTTAGCAGATTGTATATAATCTTGTTTTGTGCTACCAAAATTATTATCAAATTCTTTTTGTATAGTACCTGTAGCGGAAGAAACATGATTTGCTTTTTCTTTGTCATACATTTGCTTTCCAAGATTAGTAGCAAATTGGTCTGGATTAATTTCTGTGGAAGATGGATCTTTCCCATTTGACATTTTACTTGCAACCATATTGGTCATACCAACAAATTCTTGTTTTTTACCACTTACCGCTTCGCTCCAAGCTTTCTCAACTTCCGCTTCACTTTTGCCAGGATTACTTTGTTTATATGAGGTGATAAATTGTCCTTTATTGTTGTCAGACCACTCTTTTGTCATATTCTCAGCTGAAGTAGAAGCAAGTGATTGAGCATTAGGGCTTCCTTGTGAATTAGAAATTGAACGCTTTGCAGTTTGAACTAATTGTTCTTTTTTATCTCGATTGTTTTCATCAAACTCTTTCTGTAAATTTGAAGTAGAAGTAGTTACATAAGCTGCCTTCTCATTGTCATATACTTGTTGACCAACATTATTGGCAAATTGATCAGAATCAATGTTTGTAGAGCTAAGATCTTTACCGTTCGCCATTTTACTCGCGACCGTATTGGCAATGTTTCCAAGTTCAGTACGTTTCGATTTAACAGCATTACTCCACGCTGTTTCAACTTCCTCTTCGCTACTACCTGGATTACTCTGTTTATAAGTAGTCACAAATTGATTTTTATTTTGGTCCGCCCATTGCTTTGTTATATTGTCTGCCGAAGCAGTTGCAAGAGATTGAGCATTTTGAACTCCGGAATCTGTGGAAACGGATTTTTTAGCAGACTGAATATATTGTTGCCTTTTATCGCCATGCTCTTCATCAAATCGCTTCTCCTGTTGCATTTCACTCATAGGAGGGGCTGAAGCCACATGCTTGGCCTTTTCGCTATTATATAGTTCATTTCCTACATGCTCTGCGTACTGATTAGGATCAATGTTTTGTGAAAGATCGTTTCCATCTGTCATACTTTTAGCTGCCTTATTAGACACGTTAGAGAATACAGCTTTTTGGCTCCTTAATTCCTTCTCCCATGCTTCTGATACCTCTTGAGGACTAGCGGAAGGATTATTATGTTGATAAGCTGAAACGAACTGTTCTTTGTTATCACTTGCCCATTGCTGAGTCATATTTTCAGTAGACTCATTGACCAAATCACTTGCTTTAACAGGTTTATTTCCTTTAACAGCTCCCATAGCTGCTAAGACATAAGCTTCTCTCTGACCACCATGCTGTTGATCAAAATGCGAGTCGATTTCATTATCCGTAGCGTCCGGATTAAATTGCTCACGGTATTGCTCTTTAAATGCTGATTTCTCATTGTTTAACATTTTAGCGCCGACCATATTCGCAAAATCTTCTTTATTAATGTAGGCGTGGTTTTCAGGGAGACCGTTACTCATGCTTTTAGCAGTTTCGTTCGAAAGATCAGCGATTTCATTTCTCTTGTTCTCAAGAGCGTTATTCCATGAGGCTTGTTTATTCATGTTGTGTGTAGCTAGGTCATTCTCTTCCGTTATAGGGTTATTTCTATCGTACTCATTCATAAAGTGCTCTTTATTGTTATCTGCCCATGCTTCAGTTAAACGACCGGTTGCTTTATCTGCGACCTGTTGTGCCTTACCAAAAGCACCATCATTCTTTTTAATATCGCCAACCGTTTGACGTGCTTGTTTTAAGAAATCGCTTTTCTTGTCGTTGACTTTGCTATTCCACATTCCTTCTAAAGATTCCTCATGAGCGTCTGGAAACTTTTCTTTCATTTGTTCCATAAATTGTTCTTTATTGTTGGAAGCCCAGGAAGTGGTATCAGCATCGGCAAGTTCGTTAGCTAATTTTTCATCAGCTAGTGATTCTGCATTGTAACTATCCTTGGCATTTTGCCAACCGCTTTTCGCGCCTTTAGCTAGCTGTTTAGCACCTAATTTGACTCCTTCTACTCCTGCTCCACCTACACGACCAGCTACACCTCCAACAACTCCTCCTACACCAAAGCCTACTGTTGAACCAGCTATAGCTCCTGCAGGTCCCATAGGAGAGCCAGCAATAGAACCAGCCATACCAAGTGCCATTTTTCCCATTTTACTAGTTACATCACCTGGTTTTAACATTCTTTCAGCAAGAGAGTTTGTACCCGTGTCGGTTCCGGTATTTCCACCGAGGGCGCTTTTAACGTTATTTTCTGTGTTTTCATCTGAACCCGATTCGCCAGTACGTCCTGCACCATCTTTAACTCCATTAGCAGCACCACGCAAAGCACCAGTCACTGACTTATCATTAGCAGCACCTTTGATACTTCCATACATACCTGCAAGAGCTGACATTCCAAACATTGCGCCTGCTTTTGAAAGTCCATTACTCATTTGTCCTCCTAAACCTAATAATGATCGAAGTGCTTCTGCGGTAGGAATGAAAATAATATAGAGAATTACTGCTTCAAGTCCACTTTCTGTAATACTCATTAGAGCAATAACCCAGTAAAGACAGGCATGAACTGATTGAACAAAAACGGTACCAATGAATTCTTTTAACCACCCAATCGTGATTCCTTTTGTTTGGGGGATAAGAAGCATAACTGCCATAAGCGGTCCTAGTATCATAAATAAGACTAGTGTTAACTTCCTCATCATGTAATAAAAATTACCCCAAATAAAAAGACCGAGTAAACAAAGTTGAATGATCATCTGACCTAGGACGTCATCACCCGGCTCAATGGTTTCTTTCATTTCCATGAGAGCATCGTCATGAGCTACGGAAAAGACAGAGATAATAGCGTCGTTTACTCCAAAAATCAAGCTATAAAGTGTTGGTAAGTTTAATAAAAGAATGGCAACGATCGCGAAATCCTTAAAGAATTCAATAATATATGTCCGATTAGCAGGATTGATGGCGACAGAGGACATTTTCATTCCCGCCAAAACTATAGCGATTAGCAGTAAAAACACGGCTAATATCATTATGACATCCATTCCTGGCTTCACTATTTTTTCTATTTCATCAGGAGTGAAAGTATTAAATACTAAATCTTCATCTTCAGAACTTCCATAGATTAACGTCTTAAATAATTTGAGTTCCAAAAAAGGCTTTACAATCCATGCATAAATAACTGAAAATAATGGATTAAATACATCCGCGAGCTTATCGCCGATTATATCCATCATAGTTACCGCCTCCTTACGTCTGCTTCATCTTTTTACGTTTCATCATTTGCTCTAGGACAGCAGCATTTGACTCAATGAAGGTTAACTCATCTTCTGAAGGATTGGTTTGCAACCAGACTGAACTTTTACCAGTCCTCAAAATCCCTTCACCTTTATCCGGATTGTTAAAAAGGATATTTAACTCCCCATCACTTAAATCAAAATTCTCTTTAACTTTCTTTCTATCAATTTTGTTTTGCTCCATAAAGAGGATCGTAAAGGTGGAAGAAAGGATACCCCTTGATTTTGGGTTTTCTAATATCCTGACAAAATCTTGAGTTGCCCAACATAAACCGCAGTTCCGCTTACGAGCGCGACGAGCAACCTTTTCAAAGAAAGTGACGGTTGTTTCTGAATCAATAAATTGCCAAAGTTCATCGGCATAAATGTACTTTTTCTTTGTTGCGTTCTCACTTGCTTTTGCGAAATACTCCCATAGATAGTTAAGAATAACGTGATAGGCAATAGGACGAAGAAAGCCTTCTTCCATTTGACTGATATTAAAGTTTATTAACCGAGCACTTGTGAGAGATTGAGTTACTCCTTTACCCAGGAAGGTTTGGCCATCAAATATTGGCTTACTACCATCTTTAAGAAATGGTCGAATTATCGCTATTAATCTTTCCGCTTTGTTATCTTCTCCATATGTTTCAACAAGGTGATTATTGATATCCGAAATAGTAGGTTCAGGCTTTCTCACTTGAGACTGGATCAATTGTCCATCTATTTCAGCTACAGTATTTTCATAAAGTGAAGAAGGATGAGAAGTAAAACCAGCATTCTCAAAAACTGCTTTAATAGATTCTTCAAGGAAATTGCGCTCAAATACATCTAGTCCCTCGTCTTCACCATCTTTTCCTCTGGCAATGATGTCAAAAAAGTTAAGGATCTCATTTTGCTTTTCTCTAAGAGGGACAAATCGGACATACATTTTCCCTTCTTTTTCTACAAGTTCTTTTTCATCACTTTCTTCTAACCATTCCAGCTCTTCATCTTCATCATCAAGTAAAATGTCAGTCGTACTAACTGCACATGGATTAATACAAATATCTTCTTCCTCACTTATATTGAGGTTGATTCCTCCAAGACGTTTGGTTAACTTCACAAATTCCGCTTCGGGATCGATAATCGCTGCCCATACATCCCCCCCGCTTTTCTCACGAGCAATTTTAAGTTTCATAGCAAGTGATTTACCGCTCCCTGGTATTCCTGTAATACCGATATTGTAGTTTTGTGGGCGTACTTCAGGTGTACCAAAACTATTAATAAACTCTAATTGTCCGGTTATTTTATTTATACCTAGCGGGACACCGCCTATGTACTTTCCACTACCACTAATGAAAGGTGAGAAGGTAGCTAATGCGCGTCTGTCGATATTTCTTTGAGCATCAGGGATTTCATTCAGTCCAATTGGAATCGTACTTCGAAGTCCCTTTCTAATCCGACTCCATGTTGTAGCCAGTTTGAAGAACATCCCACTCATCTCATCCTCTAGTGCTTCACTATAATGATTGAGTTCTTTTTCGCTTGAACCGTAGAGCATCCCCATAGTCGAAACGTTGTAAATATCATTTTCTGAGAATTGGATTTCATCCATTAAAATCTCTGTATCATTTATTTTGGTTTCAATATCTTTAATCTGATCGATGTTGCCCCGTTTACGTTGGAAGTTTAAGTTAGATTGAAGAATGGTCAATTGTCTTTGCAATGAGCGGATAGCAGCGGACTTTTGCATTTTATTAATGTCTATCATCACATCCGCTTCCCCACTAGATGTAATAGAATAAAGCCAATTCGTCTGCATTTTTCGAGGATAGCCGTCTCTTGGGATATACCACGGTCGGAAATACGTTTTTGTTCCTAAAGATTGCTTGATTACTCCGTGATCTTCTGAATTGATTGTTAAACCATCGGGGGCAATAAGATCCCAAGTCGTTGGTTTTGTGTCAAGTTGTGTATCAATCTCTTCTTCTGAATTGTGATCTTTTTTAGCTTGCTTTTTCATCTTCTTCGAGTTCGGATTTTTCTTCATCTTTGAGTTCGATTTCTTCTTCAGAAAATTCATTTTCAATGGCCTCCTTCACTAATTCAATGCGTGTATCATCTTGATCAGCTGTAACGTAGAGAGCTAACATTTCATTTGCTCCAAAATCTTTAAAGCGATTTCGAACTGCTTTTCTTCTGTTAAAAGTGTGATATAGAACGTCCAGAATTCCTTCATCAGGTAGCAATTCAACGTACATTCTTGCTTTTCTTAGCTGACTTTTAGCTGTATTCACACGCCTGTATAATTCCGCAAATGCTTTATCAATGATTTTATTTTCGAATTCCTCTTTATCATCTGCTGTAATATCACTAACTTTGACTTTATAAGAAAAAATGAGATATCGTTTTGTTTCATACCTTGGTGCTATCGCCTGCCAACGAGTAAGATCATCCACCATTGATTTTCCATACTCTAAGGCATTTTCATGTAAATCCTCTGCCTTCATCATGTTTTGGCGCATTTCTTCAATAGGATCTGAAAGGTCAATGAAGCGATTTTGCAAATAGGGTTTTACATTATAATTAACTTGCGAGAGCCAGGTTTCCATTGTTACATCGATGGCTTCTTGCTCTTTATCACTCAGAAGAAAATAGTTTACCGGTTCTACTTCAGCAAACATGATGAAAGTGTCATCATGGTGTCGAATCATATGGTGTTTAATTTCTTTAACATCATGAAGTAGGTCTTGAAAGATACTTGGTTCTTCATCCAGCTCTACATTATGCTTCTTCTTTTTTTCTTGCTTTTTTGTAAATTTTGTTCCTTGCGATTTCTTATCTTTCCAGGGCAGAATAGGTTCCTTCATTGCCATTCGCGCAATTACGTAGACAATAATGCCTAATACAGCCATCATAAGAATTTCCATCAAATTTCCTCCAGCCTATTTGGTTAATTTAGGTCCCTTTCGCCAAACACCGATTTGTGTTTTATAGCTGAATTTAATAAGTAAGTAATGATCATAGTTTAAGTGGTACTTACTCTTTTTTACGAAAGCTAACACTGCTGTTAGTACTGCTACAGGTAAGGCAGCGAATACACACATAACGGCGCCGATAAAGAAGTTAGGGATAAGATTATAAACAACTGGTATATATGAATAAATTAGCCCACCTCCCGCTATCATATAGATGAGTTGACGTTTAGAAATCAGACCTAAGATTTCCTTTTGTTCACTCGACATATCAATAGGAACAGTAACCTTTTTCAAAGCGATATCACCTCGTCTTTCTATAAGTAGACCCCTCTACTGGATAGAGGGGCATCAATTAAGGAGTATGAGTTAAGTAAGGGTTCGAGATGTCATTATTTTTGAAGCTAGATTGTTCCGCCACCTAAGCCGTTAATCCAACCGGCAATGGTATAAGCTTTCATAATTACCCAACCACCCAAGAAAGTACACGCAAGACTTGCTAGTCCAGCAGTACGTCTCTGAGCGTTTCCGTTAGATCCAGCTAGAAGCATTCCACCAATTACAAGCATTGCAATGATCCAGAAGCCTCCAAGTGCCATAACGAAGTATACGATGTTTGTTAAATCACCATAAACACCACTACCTTCAAATCCACCGCCATCTTCAATACCAGCTTCAGCCCAAGGATCATTTGATGCTGCACTAGCCATATCACCACCTGTAAAAGTAAAAGTGAATGCAAGAATCGTCACTAGCGCAAGGAATGCAAAGATATTTTTCTTTTTACTGCTCACTCTTTTCACCTCCTTCCATAGACACAAAAAAAGGCCCCGAAAATATTAGCCAATGCTTTGAAAGCATTTTGCTAAATTTTCGGGGGCCTCCCGGTCTATTAAACTAATTATTATTTTAAGTAATATTTCAGCACTTCCAATTTTTTCTCAGGAAGTATATTACTATCTTATTGTAATAGAAGGGAAATTGCAAGAGGTGAAATTAAGTAAATTAGTTGCCATAGAAACTTTTAGCTCACCTTAATGTTCTTCTGGTGGTTTATAGGTGTCATCAACACTATTGGAAATGTTTTTAGCTTGAATAGCAATTAATCTCTCTTGATCTGAAAATAAATCAAAATCTGGTAGTTTAACCTTGTTAGAAAAATCATACTGACTTAGATCAATATTATTATTCCACAAAGTGGAAGATAGTTTTTCACCTATTTCCTCTATCATATCCGTTAATTTATTTTTATCTTCAGTATCTATACTCAGTTTTTCTATTTCTTTTTTAAGCTTTTCTATTTCTTGATTCTTTGATTCAAGTTCTAATTTATGTTTTTTAGCTTCTTCTTCAATATGGCCTTTTAACTGCTTTAAAAAACTACTTAATTCGTCTGCGCTTCCAGCAATACGATTAAAATTGACTAAGTAACCGTTTATTAAATCATTGTCAGTGTGAAGCGGATAGCGTATATCATGATCTACCTCACTCCATGCTTCTTCAAAGATCGTTCTAATCTGTACTTCCGCTATAAAGATTTGATTAAAGGGCTTCGTTTCTAATAAGTAGTGAACTGATCGATAACCTGCACTACTGACCTTAATTTCACAGCCATGCTCTTTGTATTGATCGTATTTATCTCCTTCTCTGATTATAGCAGTAGCAGTTTCATATGGAGTCCAAATCTCGCTTATGTACTTGTGAATTTCTAACCAATCCTCTTTATAAAGATGAATAACTCGAATTCCAATTAAATCAGTAATTTCTTGTAAATAGTTATCCTGGTTTATATCAATTTCCTTCTCTGCTCTTTTGCGTACAACCTTATCAATAAGGTGTATTGGGTTTTTAGTTCTGTAATGTACAATGTGGGATGAAGGAGATTTTTTTAGTTTTTCACTTAAGTAGTGACCAGCATTATATAAGTCCGATTCAATTCCTATGTAATGGTAATATATTTTTTGGAGGTCTTCCCATTCTGTTTTTCCTTTAGTCATCCACTCTTCCAAATTATTAAGTCTAGTTTCCGTACTATACTGTTCAAACTCCATAATTAAACCTCCAATATTTATACTCTGTTTACTTTATCTTACAACAATCATGGCTAAGTTTATATACGCGCACTAAAAAAGGCACAGCGCAAACGATGGCTGTACCTCTTTTGATATGATTATTAGACTTATTTAATATGACACCATTTTTTTGTCTACTTGCATTGTCTAAATACTAGTATTGGTCACGACTTCGAAAAATCAACAATTTAGAAATCACATTAGTCTTTTTAGCTGGGGAAGCTTTGATCTCAAGAATAAATTATCTATTCCACTACCGTCCTTAGCATTCCAGATTACCATGTTCATTCTATAGCCTCGGCTGTGAAGTTCTTTCGCAGCTTCCATAAGTTGTTTACGGACGAAAGGGTTGCTAACAACGTCTGAATCAAAGCATAAGTTTATTTCTTCCACTTCCATCTGTTCTAGAACGGGTAGACAAACTCTCCAAGAATTAACACCTGGTAAAGCAATAAATGTATCACCTACTACATCTATTTCTTCGGGATCAAACAGCTTCTCTATACAATCCGCTGCAATGTCCGTTTTCAGTGGACCTTCGGATAGCCAAACCGTTTTAGCTTTTAACGTTTTTCCGCTTTCCCAAGAACTCAGTTTTTTGGTTGGAACTGAGATATGAACGGGAGCGGGATTTCCAGAACCGGTACCTTGAGGTTTATTAGCTGAGCTTAACCAATAATAGCGGTTACCCTTCTTTAATGTAACCCACCCGATCACATCATCTCCTAATTTTACTTTTTCAGTTTCTTTCATTGTAAATTCTTTTTCTAGTACAATTTCTCCTTTGTAAGTAACCTGCACTAGATTGGGTTGTTTAATGACCCTAGCAGAAAGTCCATCGCGAATTTGCTGTACCTTCACATCATTAGGAGGTGAATCCAGTCTATATTGGAACCCAACAATTTCGTTTCTAACGTTTCTGTAAGGGATTAAGATCCCGTCTACACCACTTATAGACCAATATTGTCCAAACTTTCCTTTCGCTAAATAAAATCCTGGTACTCCTTCAAAACCCTGAACACCAAGCAATTCCTGCATTTCTTTAACGGTATTCCAGGGCTGTTCTGGAAAAGAGCGATAATCTCTTATTCTAATTTGTTCATCACTTAGCTGCCTGTCTTTTGAAGTTAAATGAGTATAATGAGCATCAGTTAACTCTAAGCATTCTAACATTGTTGAATAGACAGTTTGTAATATGGTATCCTCTTTCTTCTGCAATCCTTGTGGCGCTACCTGAGAATCTTTAATTCTATTCCTTTGTTGTTCGCTATCTAAGATGTGAAGATAGGAAGGAAGGCTTGAATTTTTGCTGAAGTAACGATCGCTCTGGATACGAATACATGCAATAGCTTTTCCGTCCTTATGTTGCATACAACCACCTGTATGACCACATATAGGACATGCAATTCGATAATACTCAAACCATCCATTAATTCTCGTTCTACGCATATCCTGTAACATAGAAAACACCTCTCTAAATAGTTTAGTTAACCAATACAGTCATGAAATCGCGAATGATCAATCGGTGGCATGACAGTTACAATCAAGAATCCGTGAGACCCCTCTTCAGAAAGAATAACGACTACTGGGTTATGACTCCTATCTTGACCTTCGATGGTATAAGTAAGAGCTGTTCTTCCTAACGCATGATTGAAACCAGTCTGTACTCTCGTAATGCTTCCTGTCATGATGCCACATACCAAATCTCCTTTTGTATAACCTCTTTTAAAGAGCCTTTCTTTCGTATGTGATCCTAACCGAATGTACCCATTTCCACTCATTAAAACCTTCTTAATTAATTTTAGTTTCTTCTTCATTTGTTCTTGATTCAATTCGCACACCTCCTCATTTTTGACACGCAAAAAAGCGGTCTTGGAGGTAGTTTGTGACGTGTGCACACTAAAAGAAATAGTGTGGAACACTACTACCGATCCAAGGACCGCTTATTGATTCATTCATTCCCGCTAACCCAAAGAGGGTAGCCATAAAAGTCAAAGTAAAATCTGAATGATTAAACTATATCCTATGGAATCGAAAGAATCAAGAACGTTACGAATTGAGAAACCATTTGAGCCTTTTGAGAATGGGAACTTTTTGATTAAACGTATACTCTTCACCCAGGATATGCTCAGTAATAGTAGTAAGAGGCTTCTCTAATAAGCGGTAGGAGTCGCTTTGGTCAATCAGCGGTATTTTCTCGTGGTAATTTCGATAAATAGCTTCTGATAGATCTGGAAAAACTGTTAGAAGCGGGAGTTCCAGTTTTTCTGCTATTTTTTGGGGTTTACTGAAAGAGTACTTTTTTATGAAAATAAGATTAACTGGAATGTTGTACTCTTTTATGACTGACTGAATATAAGTTTTCCATGCTAATACTTGTTGATAGGAACCGTCGATTAAAATGAACAGTTCGTCCAGATGTTCAAGTGTATCTAATGTATGTTGCGCCATTTTTCCTGTAGGTAAATCTACAAATACTACATCATAGTATTTAACACTACGGAGATAATGCTTAATATGCTCTTTACTCCACTCATGCTTATCAATATCTCTATCCCCGATTGGTAACCAATGAACGTTATTGTATGTCCATTCTACTTTGTGAGCTTCAGCTTTCTCATCTTGCAAGGCAGATAAAAATGAAGTCCACCCTTCTGGTACATTACAATACTGACTTAACAAGGTTTTAAATAGTTGGTTATTTGTAAGTCCTTCAACAGCTGCAGTGGGAACCTTGAGTTTACCGAAATGCAAAGCTATCGTGAAAATAAGTGTAGTGACGCCGACTCGATGAAGAGGTGACCATATTCCGATCGTTTTATTCCTATCCCAATTGGCATGTGAAAAAGCTTCTTTTCGAATTTTTACTGCTCTCTCAGAAAAAGGATCGTGCTCATAGTGAACATCAGTTTGTGGAGATGAATGATGTTCTTCGGTTATATCTTTATCTTCAAATTCCTCTTCCACGTTATCTGGAATTTCACTTTTGATTCGTTCCTTTATCTCATTATCTAATGCGGGATAGGGATCGCTTACTGAAACTGGTTTAAATTCATTAGCATCCTCTTCTACTGAAGAAGCTGATTCTTGTTCCGACTTACTTTTCTTTATTTCAACTTTATTATCCTTTTTGGTTGGTTCCTCATCGTTTTTAACATCATCTTTTTTCCTTGGGGCTGGAGCGGATGATTTCTTTTCTCCTTTTTTAAGTATTTCGTTGTTTGTAGTATGTGTAAATGCAATAGAATCGTTATATGCTTCCCCTTGATAGATCCACTGATAAGCTGCTTTCACATCGGGGAAAACATATAACTTTTCATTAACAATTTGAGGTATATAATCTGAGTGCCAGTAGCAAATCTGTTTCCCTACTAACTTATCAAAGTCCATCGAAGAAGGATCCTTTAAATATTCAGGGGATATCACTAGTAATTGATATTCACCATAAAGAACCCTTTGAAAGTCTTCCGTAGCGACTTCAGTGACTTTTGCATCCTTTGATCTATTGTAGATGGCTTTAGCTAGAAGATTTATCTCCGTTCTATTTGAAGCTGCTAAATAAATCTCGTTCATCAACCGCCCTCTCCTGTCTCAAAAATTTATTGATTTTTTGTTTCAAATTTAGTGTGAAAGGATATTTATAGTTTTCAATTTGTCCTAAGTAACTTGAGGAAACCCCTATATCTTTAGAAAATTGATATTGGCTTTTCCCCAAGCGTTTTCTTAATATTATTAGTCGTTCTACATCGCTTTCTACTATTTTAATTTCTTCAAATTTATCAATCATGAAGGTCCAATCCTTTCTACAAATAAACAAAAAAGACCGCTAAATACCCACGACTTGTGGTATTTAGCGGTCTTCGCTATGTGTATTTAATTTATACTTAATAGTTATTCTTTCAAAATTATAACACACCTTCTTACACAACAAAGGTATTGTAAATACAAATAATCTATAAAACTAGATTGCTCTACCTTCACCATTCTTAAAATATTCCTCTACATGATCCTTGTTAATAACCAAGAAATAAGTTTCAGAGCCTGTGATTTCATGTAAAGTGGATGTCTTTCTAATTGCTTTAGAAAATTCATTAAGTAGATATGACGACTTATTGAATGCTGTGGTTTAGATAATTAGTTATCTATAAACTAATTTATATTGCATTGAGAATTTTCAAAACATCATATATACTTACAATATATTCATTTACATTTTAGTTTTTGAGCAACTCTATTTGAGTTCGCGGGATTATAACCAAACAATTAGAGGCCTTTGAGGCATTATGGTACTTTTTTACGCATTTCTGCGTAGAAAGGTTTAATCATGATACTTCAAAGGCCTTTTTGCGTGTCAAAAACTTTGATGGATGGATAAAAAAAACTTTAAGAAGGGTGTTTTCTAAATGGGTGGAAATTGTATGGAAGCAAACGTGATCAAAGAAAGGTTAGCTGCTCCTTTTCCTGCTGAGGACATTGAATGGCGTGTCTCTAGGACTTTTATTCAAGATAAGGTACCTAAAGCGATTGTAGTTGCCTATTTGCAAAACAGGGCTATTATGAACCGCCTGGACGATGTTGTTGGACCGGAAAATTGGGAGAATGAATTTAAACCACTTCTTAATGGAGTAATTTGTGGCATACGAATTCATTATTCAGATACAAAATCTCGTATCAAATGGGATGGTGCTGATATAACCAATATCGAACCAACTAAGGGCGGCGTTTCAAGTGCAATGAAACGAGCTGCAGTGGAGTGGGGAATTGGTCGATATATTTACGATCTTTCCGAAGAGTTTGTTGAAATAAAAAAGAACAAGCCTACTCCAGATGCGATTTATGTTTTTCAAAAGGCGAAGGGAAATACTCCTCAAATTAAAGGTTATTTCGCTCCTCCACGTCTTCCAAAATGGGCATTGCCTGAAGTAGACGTTAAGGGACAAGATGATAAGCAATCAGCATCAAATCAAACTACGAATGTACCAGAGGACAGGAGTAACCAGGACGTAAGCAATAATCAATTGAGACAGATGATCAATTACCTCAATCAGATGGAGCCACAACTTGACTTGAACAGTCAACCTGATTTTATGGTGCGGATCTTCAACAAGGCTAATCCTAATCATCAAATTAGATTACCTCAAGAGATTCGAAAGGCTGCCTTTAGTGAAATGAAAAACTATTATGATGCTTTGAGGCCGGTTTATGATTTGATTCAAATTGGTCTGGAACACCATTGTGATAAAGAAACAGTCCTTAACTATGTCAATCAATTAGGACACAGAGATCATTATAGCGGCATCTTCCACCTCTTTTTTAATATTAATAAAAACGATGTGGGGACCGTATTAAACAAAATAAAAGCAGACTACCAATCCGGACAGACTGCTTAACTTGGGATAAAGCACAAAAGAGCGATTAAACATGCTCTCTTTGTGCTTTTTATTTTAACTAAACCTTTAGGAGGAATTAAAAATGAAATTTGAAATTAACCGTGATCTGATTGTAGAAGGACTTAATAAGGTGTGTAAAGTTGTCTCAGCTAAAGCTTCTCTCCCTATTTTACAAGGGGTTCTATTCGAAGTAGATGTTGATGAAATCCGTTTAACTGGTTCTGATGCAGACGAAACGATTGTTCACTCTATTCCTGTGGACGGTCAATCTGTTTCAGTAATTGATACTGGTAAAACGGTAATTCCTAGACAACTTTTAGATATTCTAAAACGTTCTCGAAAACAGATTACTTTCTCATTAGAAGGATTCCAAACAACGATTACTTCAGGTAAAAGCGAATTTGAGCTTAATTGTCTTGATCCTGAAGAGTATCCAAAGTTTCCAGAAATGGATGAAAAACAACCTCACCTTGTGTTGTCGGGTGAGCGATTTTCAAGCTTTGTAAAAAAGACAGCTTTTGCGACTAGTAAAGTCGAAACTAGACCTGTTCTTACTGGTGTCTCAATCAATATTAAATCTGATTGTATTGAGTTAGTCAGTACGGACAGCCATAGGCTAGGAAAATTATCGTATCAGAAAGAAAGCAAGAAGGAATTTAATATAGTTGTTCCGGCTAAAGCGCTAGAAAATTGCATTAAAATTTTCGATTCTAAACTGGATGTAGAGCTTATTGCTGATGAACAAATGATACTACTTAAGAATGGCCAGACCAAGTTTCTTTCGCGCTTACTTGATGGGAATTATCCGGATACGAGTAGATTGATTCCCCAGGGTTACAAAGCGGATATGAGAATCGCTAGAAAAGAGTTTTTAGACTCAATTGAGCATGTGAAAGAAATTGCGAATGTGGCTGATAACGGTAAAGGTGGGGTTGTTAAGCTTCACGTTAACGGTGTCGCCGCTCTTTCTTCACACCAAGCTCAAACGGGTAAGGGACGTGTGGAAACGATTTATAACCAGCTTGAAGGTGAGGATGAGTTCACGATAAACTTCTCAGCAAAGTTTCTAATTGAAGCATTGCGAGCTTTTGATTGTGATGAAGTCTCTTTCCTTTTTCAAGGAGATATGAAACCGTTTCTGTTGAAACCAACCGAAAAATCAGATGTAGATGAAGTTCAACTCATTCTGCCAGTAAGAACTTACTAATCACGAGGGGATACTCCCCTCTTTTCTTTAAGGGAGAGGTAAAATATGAAATTTAACACGGATAAGTTTCTGGAAGAAATAAAAAAAGCCGATTTAACCGAGCAATTTAGGTCGAAACGGAGGCCAGGAACTGCTGTCGTTATAAAAGAGATCTGGAACCATGCTAGTGTTTCCAGTGTTGACTTTGATTCTTTCACATACGAGGACGTAATTTCAGCCTTGGATGAAATGGCTAACATAGAAGGATATTGTGACGATGATGGTGGTGAAGTCTTCGTTTGCGATCCAGGGAATGCCTTTATGGTTTATAACGATATCGAAACACTCATATTCAACCTACACAATGTTAAAGGACGGTTGTATACGCAGGAAGACGATGAGATTTTTATTTAATAATAAGGAGCGGTTTACAATGAGTTTTTTAGAGATGCGAATGGAAGAACATTATTCCTATTTGAAATCAATTTCTAATCTGGCAATGATGAAGATCTTTCATGATGCTGGTGTAGATGTGAAAAAGGACAATAAATTTTTTATGACTGACATTCAATTTGAGTATTATACAGACTTCGATATTTTTCACACTTGTAGTGTGCAACTTTTTGAAGAAGTGAAATCATTTGGTTACCAGGAAGAATCATCTGCTATTTATGATTCAGATAATAAAAGTGTAGATGAGAAATATCCAGACCTAATAAGCGAACATGAGCCCGAGCATACCTTTCTATTACATCATTCTGTCTTTAAAGAGGTGTTAGAAAGTAAGTATCGAGGAGAAATGAAAGATTGTTTTGAGAGCCACTCCCTTACAGACTTGGAAGCATCATATGAACTTCTCCCGGATAATACAGGGATCTATGTTGCTATTTACTTTCCAGGTGATCTACATGAGATGGCTTTTGTGATAGTAAACTGCTTATTAAAAGCTAAGGAGATAAAGAAAAAATTGGAGGACGAAAATGGAATTTCTAATAAAGATATCCGATCAGTTGCGTAGTATCCAAGAGCATGTACAAGTGGTTCAGCAGCATGAGAATGGAGCTGAAATTGACTCTTATTCTTTGAGGTTTAGTGATTTCATCGCAGCACTTACTTCATCCATGGAATCTGGAGTATCATATGAATCTCCTTTGTTGCCCAAAAACTGCTTTAAGTACATCACTAGAAATCATAGTCGCCATGAAGTCTTTATTGATGTTTCTAAGCAAAAATGGCAGATAGAGTTTCAAGGTAAAAGAGTAATGGTAGGATTACCGCGAATGATATTTAATTATCGGATCGAATCGGAACGTATCGTAAACGTAAAAGTGATATGTGTAAAGGGTACTGAAAGCGTTCAAAGTGAAACTGAAGTATTCTACTTCCCTTTACCTAACGTTTATCATTCTTCTGGAGAAATCTGCATGGGTACAAATGTATTTCCTAAAGTGGAGTGTTTAACTCACCTAGAAACAATGCATTTTCTGTTTTTAGCAGCTGAATTTGGCACTGATTACGGAACTATGACGCTAACGGGAAAGAGTATGAAAGAACTGATAAAAGATATGGAAGATAAGGATTTTAATGATGACTGGTTAGTTCCCAGTAAAGCATCATTTAATGACTTCTTTCACATTGGATATGACAAATAAAAAATTGATTCCTTAGGAGGAACCTATAATGGCCAATAACAATAATCCTGTAGATCAAACTAACATCTTCTCTATGTTCGATATTCACGACGAGTATGCAGAGCAGAAGAAACGAGAAGAAGAAGAGCGGAAGAAGAAAGCGGAAGAAGCGCAAAAGCAACTTGCTGAGGCGAGAAAAACAACAACTACTAACAGCTCATCTTCTTCTAAGACTGCGAAGAAAGAAGAATATAACTTGAATCTAGAAACTCAAGTATTCTTCTATACTCAACAGTCTCCTATCACTGATTATTTTTCAGTAGAAGAAATTACTAATGGGCTTGAGAGAAAAGACACTGATACTGGCGAAATCTCTTACAAAAAGATCGATGAATCAGAAGTGAAAAAGCGATTGAAGAAGAGCTATCCTGTAATGGATGCTGGAGCAATGGTAGTTTTTGTCGAAAAAAAGAATATGTTGAGTATAATCCTTCAAGGAAAGAAGAAGGGAAATTGTTTAGAGGAGCCCGATACTACGGGGTCCTCTTCTCCTTTTATGAGAATTCCCTTTCCTATTTTGCAGGAATTCATCGCTATTTCAAAGAAGTTATCTGATGACTTGGGTATTGAGGTTCATGGTGATGTATACTTTCATCCAAATGACGGATCGTTTTCATTGGATATTCCTAAGCAACTGGCTAATCCTGTTTGGGTAGTTGTCACAGAGCAACCAGAGATATCCGCTTTGAAAGCAATAGAAAATCATTGGGTGAAAGTGATGGAGATCCACTCACATCACACAATGCAACCTTTCCCTTCTCAACAGGATAATGAAAGTGAACGAGGTCCCCTTCTTTATGCAATCGTAGGGAATATACAAAAGTTCTTCCCGGATATAACAGTTAGAACATTCGATATGACAAATCAAAAACATATTGTTTTAAATGCCTGGAAGATCTTCGAGAATCCTTTTTCTATGTCTCAAATAAAGCATGACTTAACTGTTGTGGAGGTGGTTAAATGAGCCACACAATAGATTTACTTAATCATGGCCTTCGTACTTATAACTCCCTCTACCCAGTAATTGTACAGCTGGGAGCGGGAGGCACAGGAGCAGCTCTTGTACAGCAGATAGCACAATTACTATCTTCAACAAATGTAACCGGAAGTTACTTGATTGCTGACCCAGATGTTGTAGAAGAGAAGAATTTAAGCAACCAGCTTTTCTTACCAAGGGACGTAGGTAAATGCAAAGCTTCTGTTTTGGCAAATAGATATCGTGCAGCTTACAATCTACAAATTGCGAGTTATACGAAGGGATATATAGAAGATAAAGACACCTTATTAAGTCTATTTACTACTGATTATCACAATTTGAGCGGAGGGTATTCGAATAGATTAATCCTTCCCATCCTTATCGGAGCGGTGGATAATAACTATACACGTCAAATTATGAATCAATTGTTTGGTGAAGTTAATAGAATGATATTAATTGATGCGGGCAATGGCAGTTCCTCTGTACCCAAGGACTTCCCTCGACGTCCCATGTCCGAATGGACAAAGCAAGAAAAGAATATTTACAACGCCACAGGATGGAATGGCCAAGTAGTTTGCGGAGTGAAGTTAGAAGAAAAAACTTTGTTGCCGCCTGTTGGAGAAGTATTCCCTGAAATGATGGAAGACAAAGATGAAATAGCACCTTCTGAAGTAGCATGTAGCAATATCGCTTCTCATGACCGTCAGAGGATTATGACGAATCGTATGGCTACTTTAACATTAGGCTGCTATCTATCTGAGATTTTAGAGAACCAGACCATATCAAAGCATATTACTTTTTTCAATGCAAAAGAAGGAACTATGCAAACAGTGCAATATCAGGAGAATTAATAAAAGGATCGAGCTATTGTCTCGATCCTTTTTCTTTGCAAAGTTTACTCGATTTTATGGTCTGAAAATATAGAACTCTTCAATTCTTGCAAAGTTTAATTGTATATTTTCTCTTGGTACCTTACTTCTTTCCATGAAAAGTGCCAGAATACTTTCAAGGAGCATCGTGTATTCTGTTTCGTTCAGCTCTACACTGAGGTATACATCCATTAAGTAAGTTGAATCTTCGACTCTATCACCACTAAATATTCGAGTTATATTTATCTCGCCATTCTTAGTATTTTGCTTATTTAAGGCATTCCACCAATTTAAATCCCACTTTTCTACTTCATCTGTTATCACTGAAAGAGATAAATATGTTTGTGGAGAAACGAAAGAAAGATCATTGTATGGCGCTAAAAGTCCCTGATTAGTCTCTTCTAGCGATTCTATGTTTCTAAGGTCTCTTTCATCTAACAAGGCTTGTCTTGCACCTAGACATGCGATATCAAACGATGCTTGCTTTATTAGTGTTAGTACATTTTCAAAAGTCCTAATCGCCCACCCTGTAAATTGCTTAGTTTCAGCTGTAACAATAATTTCCTCATAATCACCGGAACTAATTTGGCGAATCAATTCTGGTATTTGTTCCGTGATGAGCCCTTCCTTCTGTTCCAACCATTCATTTGATATGAAACTACTATCATATTCTAGGTACTCCCGGATTATAAAGTATCCACTAAAAAATTGACTTTTCGCTACTTTGAAGAAACGGTCTTTAAACTCTTCTCTATATGTTTCTTTAATATTTTGGTTAAATTTCTTTCGATAAAACTCAAACATGATCATAAACTGCAAATTGAATTCGCGGTCATTTTGAAAAAGTACTTTCAACTTATTTTCTGTGTAGGTCAAGATATCTTGATGATTAATTTGTTGATTTGTCATTAGAATCTTCCTCCCCTTTTTCCATTACTTCTGCTGCTTCATAAGGCGGTGACGGGCTATCGTCAACAAATTTCCAATTTCCATCTTCTTGCTTTATTGTAGTAATGTAATAGTCATCGCCTTTGTTGGTAGCCACTTTTCTGTAAAAGTATCCCTCTCTAAAACCAGCAGTTATTTGGACTTCTGATAATTCATATGACTTGGGCTGTTGTTTACTGTTTTTATAAATATCCTGTACATTTTCAAAACTTGTTATGGCATCTTTTCTATCGATTTGTAATCCCTCTTGAATGGATTCACTCCCATACTGTTTTAAGAAATCATAGAAGGCTGAGGGAGATATTTCTGATGCTTGGAAATTATAAAGCATGTTTCCAGCAAAAATAGCAAAAGCAGTACTATCCTCGTAGTGTTTTTTTAATTCGATTCCATCTTCATTTATCAACTGGTTAACTTTTTCGAAGTCATTCTCCTCGAAGACCTCTTTAACTGGTCGTTCCATGTCTTCATAAACCTTTTCAAGATCTTTTTGAGACTTCTTCGTGTCCTCTGATTTTTCTTCAACTGAGTTTTCAGCTTGTGCTTTTACTTGTTCAGCCTCATCGATTAATTTATTGCTACAACCTATCGTCATGGTCAGAACAAGCAGAAGAATAGGCGCTTTAATTTTCGACATAATACTCCCCACTCTTTCTGATACTAATTTCAACTAATTTATTCTTCTCTGCTTTAGTTAAGTAGCTTAATAGTTGTGTGCTGTCAAAAGTGTCCAGATTTTTATAAGTGTCTAAAAAGAGAATTGGGACTTCTGGAATCTTAATGCAATTCTTTCCTGAAACAACGGTGAGATTAAGTTTGCGCTCAATGCAATATGAGAGAGTTCTTATATATTTTGAAGGAATTGTTGAGGGTACTGATATACCCTCAATTTTTCGTTCGCCAAAAATATTTACTGCTATTACTACAGATCTAAAAGAAAGGTACTTAAAAGCTAACTCTTTTTTAAAAACTTTTTGCCCTTTTTCATACCAGGAATCAACTAGAGAGAAATTGTCACTTATATCAATTTTAAATTGCCCTCTTCTCGCTTCGAATTTTATAGAATCTTTGTAAGTTTTATCTTTGAGTAAATTATATAAGTAAAAGGATTTTTCTCTTGCAAATGGAATCACTAATTCAGCCTCATTGTTGTACGTATCAAGATACCCTTCACCAATTAGTGCTGCTGTTATTAGATCTTCTTTTGCTAACTCATTTACTAGCATTTACTGGCCCCCTTTCAAAATAAAAAAGGCCTCTCAATAATCACAGACCAATGGCTGTGATTTATTTGAGAGACCTTCTCGCTTTTTATATTATTCTTTTATTCTACTACTCTTTTAATAGTTTCTTCAAGGTAAGAATTGTTTTATTGGTAACGTACCATACTAGTTTTTACTAATTGGGCTGCACTTGCTGGCTTTATACCAAGAATAGTTGAGATACTTTCAATGGTATATCTCTTTTGTTTATATAAATAATAAGCATAAGCGTTCCTGATCATATTTAAATTCAATTTAGTAGGTAAACCGTAATCTTTGGATATCGCATTTATATGAGCATACAAAGACATAATTTCTATGGGTACTGAAGTAGAATCATGTTTTTTTGTAATAAAAACAAATGGAGTTCCGTTAAACTGTGATTCATAATAATAACTCATAAAAGTTTCAGCCGCATCATGTGTTAAATTAATCTCATGCTTTTTTAATTTAATAGTTACACTATCTCCCATATCTACTACATTCTCTTTAATAAATTGGAATTCAGAATGTCGTAATCCTTTAAGTGTTAAAACATATATCGCTTTTCGAAGTGAACTATAAGTTGGATTAGATAAAATATCTGGAAGTATATCTAGCAACTGTTGATAGGTTATTTCTGTCTTTTTAGTATCTTCTAGCACTAATCGTTTTATCTTAACTGTTGGATCAGCAGCAATTTTATCTTTTTGCCACAAGTAATCAAAAAAGCTCTTCAAGATAGACAAGTACTTATTACATGTCATTTTGCTATGGCCATCGCTCAAACATGAATCAATAAACGTTTTAATATCTTTAGGTGTTATCTCAAAGACTTCTTTATTTTTCTCATATTTCATATCTATATACCTAAAGAAAGCTCTTACCGTTTTAACGTAGCTTGTTATAGTTTCAGTGCTATATCCTTCTCTTTCCATGTAGGAAGTATATCCGTATGGCATGACTATCACTCCATTATAAAGAATGTATTACCACACTATTCATATAGATGTTATAGTTAGTGATTTTCGACTTTCAGTATTATGTTTAATTAAAAAATACAAAAATTAAGAGGAAACAAGACATTTAGAGTCTTGTTTTGTTGTTTTATATTATATTGTTTTAATATATTTAAATGATTTGTTTGTTTTCGGATCTATTAAACTACTGTCAGCATTGCGTTTATAGTAGTTTGCTATAACAAAAACAGGGTTAAAGATAACAAAAACAGGGTTAAATATTACCTATACAGGGTTAAGTATAACAAAATCAGGGTCTTAGTTATAACAAAAACAGGGTTAAAGATAACAAAATCAGGGTCAACATTACATAAACAGGGTTAGTATAACAAAAACAGGGTCAAGTAAATTTTATTAGTTTCAGACGAAGTCTTCTTTTTAAATATAACAAAAACAGGGTTGAATAATTGTTTTTAGGTAGAATCTGGTTAAATATTGTTACTAAGTATAACAAAAACAGGGTTAAAAGATTCCAGATGTTGTATAGTGGCGTTTTTTTGAGTGAAATATAACAAAAACAGGGTCATCACTTATTTTTTAGCGTACAAAACCAATTAACTATAACAAAAACAGGGCGAACTTAATAAGATACAAGATAATGAGCCATAAAAAATATGTTGTCTAGCACTGAAATATAACAAAAACAGGGTCAATACTTATAAGATATAGTCAAAAATAAGGATTTAAGTCCCGAACTATAACAAAAACAGGGTTAATTATTCTCGATTTCCAATAAAAATAGTGAAATATAACAAAAACAGGGCTCTAGACAGTAATCTTTCAATCGTTAACTTTTAACTATAACAAAAACAGGGTCTTGTAATAGTTAAGTCTGCCCTTCATAATAAAATTAAGATAGGAAAAGCTTGGTAGGTGAATTATGTGTCAGTAGATCAGAAACATCTAATAACGAAGTCTAATGCATTAGTTGAAGCTAACTATAAATTGGGTGTCTTAGAGCAGAAGATTATACTTATGCTTGCAAGCAAGTTACAACCTAGTGATACAGAATTTAAGACTTACAGTCTCAGTGTAAATGAATTTGCGAAACTATTAGGTATATCAAGTAAATCCAAGTACGAAGAAATCAGAAAAATCACTTATGCTTTAGTAAAAAAAGGTTTTGAGGTCCGAGTAGATAATCGGGTTCACCAGGTAAGCTGGCTCTCTTCTGTTACTTATAACGAAAATGAAGGAACAGTAGATTTAAGATTCGATCCCTTCCTTAAACCATATCTATTAGAACTAAAAAGTCATTTCACAAGTTACCGACTTGAAAACGTCATTAAGTTAAAAAGCTCCTACTCTATTCGGCTGTATGAATTATTGAAACAATATGAGCGTGTTAAAGAACGGACATTTGAACTATCACGACTCAGGGAAATGCTGGGCATTGAAGATATGTATCCAGTGTACGGAAACTTTAAGCAAAGAGTTCTTCTCCGCGCCCAAGAAGAACTTAAGGATAAGACTGATATTTCTTTCCAATTAGAAGAGATAAAAAAAGGAAGAAAAGTAGTGAAATTGAAGTTTATCATCCTTCAGAATAAAACAGTACCCAAAGGAAACCATCAATTATCTATGTTTGATGAGTCATCGGGGCATATTATTCAGAAATTATTGTTAGATAACCAAATTGACGTTTCTAACGATGTGTTGGAACGGTGGTTATCTTCACATGGTAAGGAAGCAGTAATTGAAGTTATCAAATATTCAATTGAACGGGATCATGTTAAAAATAAGGGGGGATACATTAATTCCGTTTTAGAAAAAGGGTACAATCATCCTGAAAAAGGATCAGAAGAAGATAACCAAGAGGAAGAACAAGTTGACCTGGAATTGCAAGAAACCAAGGTGGTTGCCCAAGTAAAAAATAAGTTTAAATTAAAAGGTTATCGCAATGAATTACTTAATAAAAGTCATGGAATTATATTATCCGAGATTATTAAAGAAATCGAGATGAAATTTAACCTTGATTATCATGGAGCATTTAAAATTTATAAGAAATATGAAGAAGAATTAGATCCAAATAACTTTAGAAAAAAACCATTGACTACATATTAATAAGAAAAGGCACTCTCATTTTGAGAGTGCCTTTTCTTATTAATATCATTTAAAACAATAGATCAATTCAACTTTTCAAAAATAGTAATAACTATTGCACTTGTTAGGGTAACTAAAGCTAGGCCCAATATTGCTGTATCCAATTTTTCTTTCGTTTTATCTTTTAATAAAGCTAGCATTTAAACACCTCACCTTACTATTTATTAATAGTATTATGTTAACATGTCATCATTATCCTCATTGGAATTAATCAAAAATTTAGATAGCTGGTCAATCGATATTTCGTTACTAGGATCATTTAGATATTTCACTTTTGTTTCTACCTTGGAAATTTTCAATACTTGGTTTTCAATTTCCTCTTCTTTTTTATTTTTTTCTTCGTCTAATTCTTTTAATTTTGCTTTTAGTTCTTTAGTTTCCTCTTCTAACTCTGTTGTAGCTGCTACTTCTTTTTCTGCATTAATAGAAGCTTCCCTTAGAACTTGATCAATGTCCACCTCATCCTCTTCACTTTGAGGCTTAAAAATGCTCCAGAAGCCCTTCTTTGTATCTTTGTTTCCTGCTCTCGTATTTCTGAGTGAATAATCTAAGACTTTATAGTATTTATTAGTAGCATGTTCTTTTTCTTTCGTTAGCTTTACAATCTCAATTTTATGGTTTATAAAATCTATTTCTCTATTCAAATTTGTTAATTCAACCTTCAAGTCGGTAAGGCTTGTCCTCTCCTGGAGCTCTACTTGTCTCATGTTTTGAATAAGCATCATCTTTTTTAATTCATTAAGTTGGGCATTATTATTCTCTTGAGATGGTTCCAAAGCGCTATCAGTCGTACGTCGTTTGGGTTTAATACTGCTACCAGTGGATGATAATGCAGAAATCCCTAGTGCATATCCAATGTCTACCGTTGTTTTGTTAGCTTTCTCTACTAAAAGTAAAATCATGTGTAAACGGAAGACACTTTGGTAGTTTAATCTGTAATATTTACCGGATCTCTCTGGTGCTACATAATCCTCGAGTTCTGTTCTAAAGTAATTTCTTAAAGTACTGTCTTTTCTTCCAATTATTTTCCCAGCTTCCACCGTACTGTATGTAGTTTCAGGATGCATTTCTAGAATACTCTCAGTGAAGACGTCATCCAAATCAATTTTATTAATCTGTATTTCTCTGAATATGGGATCATCGTTAAAATTTTCTTCCAATAGTTCTTTCATATTGTATTCCATCGAGGCACCTCCTCCGCTATAGCGCAATCTCGTATTAAGTTATCTTTATTTTATCTGCAAACCAGCAATATATCAAGGATTGCTTGCGCGCTATGAAACCACAAACGATTCACAGCTCACTAGTTACGTGTAGTTTGTTGAATGTAACGCAAGCGTTCCGCAACGCTACATAAAATTCTATTTCGTTAGTTTTAACTCAAGCGAGGTTGATAGCTTAGGAAACGATAGGAAGCGGCATAGCTGCACATCGTTTGTGTGATTGTAGCGCAACTATAGTTGTTTTGGGTAGTTGATTTTACCGTAGCGCACATTGTTCTCAAAGGCTTTTCTGTAGCGCTACCGTTGTATTGCGCTGCATAGCGCTAGAGATTCCTGATTTGCAGATTAAACTTTTCATATCGACTGATCCGATAAAAATTTACACATCAAAGGTTAAACAGAAATGAAGAGCGATTTTCTGATAGATTAAAAATCAAAATTAATAAAAAGAGAATATGACTGTGAATTGGTGGTCTTATCACCAGTCGATACCTATAGTGACTGGGTGTTAGTATTCGATTGAGTTTCAGCGCGCTACAACTCAATCAACGAAGTTGTAACTCTCAAGTAGTAAATAGTTAAACTTTACGAGTTTTCTTGTATATAAAAACATCAATACATTTATATATATTAAATTATTTGTATTGATATTTATATGTATAATAATCAATACATATATAAGTATACTTGCGTTAAAGTTGGTAAAGCATGGACATTGAAGAATTTATATCATATAATCAATACAAATGTACTGATAAAAGAAAGGGTGCTGAATAATGAAGATGAATTTTAAAGTAGCAAATGATAATGGAAATAGTGAACAAGCGTTAATTGTTAACGGTGATCTCTACAGACAACCTAATACATATGCATTACCAAACAAACCATCTTTCGAAGATAATACTGAACCTCATAAACTAGTAGATGGCCTTTTAGAAGAGCTTCAAGTAGACATTCAATCTGATAGCATGAACTTTGGAGGTCTTTACTTTATTGGACGAAAGGCGATTAAAAGCAAACATGTTTCCCATACTATGAGTGTTGAGAGTGAAACGAAATATGAGCACGATTTGCCAATGATAACTACGCTAGGTAATTTGTCTGCAGTGGCTGTCCAACAAGCGTTTAAAAATAAGAAGGAAATACCAAAAGAGATTAACCTTACAGTTGATATGGCCACAGCGCTTCCAGTTAACCAATGGACTAGAGAGAATGCTGATAAATTCGCTAAGAAATTTACAGAAGGTTTTCATACTGTCATCGTTTATATTGGACACCAAAAAGTTAAGGTATCTTTGAACTTCGAATACGTTAAGGTTATTCCAGAAGGAACACCAGTGTTATTTACTCTTATTGAGGATCAAGAGGGTAACTACCGTTCTGATGATTTGTTTGAAGAGTTTAATTGGGAATATAAAAAGGAAGTCGATGGAGAGTATTTCCAAGGGAAACGAATTAAACATGTCGATATTGGCGATGGAACAACGGATACACCTCTTACAGTAGGTTGGGAGTATGATAGAGATTTCGTAAATGGTATTTCAACTGGCATTGGTCATTCGATAAACAAAGCAATTGAGCTATTTAAAGAAGAGGTATCAAGCATCAATGTATCAAGACAGCAATTTATTGATTATATAAAAGATACCGGACACAAGTATCACGACGATACAGTAAGGTTGTTAAAACAATCAATGAGGTCTGAAGTACAAACTATCTTTTCACATATTCAAGATGAAGTAAAAAGAGCTTCCAATGAGGTTGATGTAATATGTGTTTACGGGGGAGGATCTATCATGATGAAAGATCACCTTTATCCAATGCTAAAAAAGCTATGTGACCGCTCTGAGTTACAAGCTGAGCTGTTATGGGTACCAGAAAAGTACGCTCCATTAATGAATGTGAATGGATTGAACATCTTCTTAAAGACAGTATTACCGGAATTAAAGAAGAAAGAGTTAGCTTAAATAAAAAAATTGGCGGGCATAACACTTTGTTATGTCTGTCTTTCTCTAGAATGGTGGTGAATGTAATTGCGTAAAAAACCAAAAGTGCGTGGGGAAAGCTGTATGTTACGGACAAAGCAAAATGAACCCCAGTACATTATGGATTGGATAAATAGCCAGTCAAATTTCAGTAAATCTATTCGTCATCTCATAGAAAAGGATGTTGCAGAGAATGGGATACGCGATTTAAAAGAAGAAATGATGTACAAACAGATCCATCCTGGTACACCACAAGGCACACCAGCTCCAGTGGCCAATAAAGAACATGAAGTCGATAGACCTGTGGAACATTCAGCTTTAAAACCAAGCGAAGGTAATAAGCCTATATCCTCAAGTGAAAAAGAAGAAGGAACTCCAGAGGTTCACCTGGAGAAGAAGAATTATGAATTGCAAAATGTTTCTGAATCTGTAATCAATCCTGTAACTGAGGAACTGGCTGAAGGTCGCGAAGAAATACAAGTTAAAAGCGATTCCGTAGAGAATGATAATCCAGATAAGAAGAAAGGAAAGAAGGTTCAACGGAATATAGATGTATCAAGTTGGTAAATAAAGTTTAATCTTTTTAGCAAATCTTATTTAAAAAAAGGCGGTTGCCAGCCGTCTTTTTTGCGTTTTCATACTTTTGTGATTGATGATAGAAATAATTACACTCTAAGAAGGAGATGTTTGTTTGGGAGATTAAAACTGAGATAAATCATGGAGATTGATACTAATAATGACATTTCAAAAGATGTATTCACTGAGCTATTTAAGATCAGGATAAGGATAAGGCTGCTGTATATATTCTTGGTTGGGGTAAAATGGGAAGTAATTATTCTGTTAGGTGTTCTTCCAAAAGTATAATAATGTTAATAGGTGTTATTTTGGGAATAAGAACCGCTAGAAGTAGACAGTTATGCTTATGTTCCCATTGTGTATGACATGTGTACGTATTAACAAAATAAATACCACTTGGACGATCCAAGCGGTCAAAGAGCGTTGATTGCTCGTAAATCAAATTTGTTAAAAGGTAAGTTGATGGTACTTCCTGTTCGTGCGTCGTAACGAATCATCGTGTAAATGTCAGCATCCAACATGAAAAGAAAGTAGTAATCAACAATCGCTTCATTTGTATTCCAACTCTTATAGTAATCATGAGAGATTTTCAACACTGGTTCAGATAGCCTATCGGGGTTATCGCTTTGCAAAAATGACCGTACTTCCCAGGCGATTTCGATCCAAGCGTAGTCTACTTCACTTGCAGTGTATTTCTTGTCTAATTCCATTTTCATTCCTCCATTTACGCCTAATTGTTTTCAACCAGTGCTGCATAATTCATCGCTTTTTATGTGATTACCAATTGTTTTTCATCTTCTTCTAACGATATCCAGATGTATCTATACATGATTTCTTTAGATAGTTACTGTCCCTGCGGTAAATATTGAGTTTAATATGCCCGGACCATTGATCTTACTGTAAAGTCTTTTGCTTTAACTTTTTTATTATGACCTCTGCATTTTTCTTCTCAATTGTTTTCTCTTCTAATTGCCTAGTCAATTCTGAAACAGTTCCTTCTAATTTTTTCATCTTCATTTCTAAAAACTCTATTTCTTCTTGATGATTAGACGTTAACATTTCAATGATAGAGTCATGCTCTCTAGCGCTTGATAAGAACAATTCAGCGATTCGTTTTAAATACGATGAAAGCACATCACCTTTACTAATGCTGTTAACAATTAATCGTTCTTTCTCTCTCTCTAAATGATCGTTGTAAAGCAAAGAAATCATTTCTCCCTTTTCTTGTATTCGGTTATCAGAAATATATTGCTGAGTTAATCCTTCAATTGCAGCTTTCACATAAGGATCTACCTTTTGAGCGTATTGTTCCTTCCCCATACAAATACTCCTTTCAATATTTGAGTTAACTGGATAACTGGTTATCTGTTAACCATTGTTCCCAACAAAAGAAAACCTATACTTTAAAGACAAAAAAACATATGTAATTTTGTATAAATGTTTATAAGTACATTTTTTTGTATCTTTGTAATGATTTTTGATCTCGATGCAGCTTTGATATTAATAAAGTAATTAACGCTATAAATCGTTTATAGGTTATAGCGCAATCATGGACAATCAAAAGCGCTCCTTTTTGTTTGATTGAAATTGAATATAATCTGTTTTATCCCAGGGTCGTTTGGTCGTTCGGTCGCAAGGGGAGTGCTTCAGAGGTGGGGAGTAGAGGTTATTTTGCTTGTTCTTAAGAGATAATTTAATCGATCCATCCATAGGGTCAAAACTACAAGCTCAAATGCATATGGCACCCTGTGGATTTGGGTCTATATTTGCTTCCATAGGGTGACAGGCTTTCATAAGTAGGTTTTTTAGCCCACAGATAACCCAGACTTAACTATCTGAAGCAACCTGTTATTACCCTAAATTCCTGTAGATTTTTATTAGAAATTGCAAATTGTTTTTTGCCCTCGTAATATCGATTTTCCTATTTCATTCTTTTCATATATAAGCCCTTAATGTATGATAACTTTAGACAAGAAATTGGAGGTACTGTATATAACGCTCATAATCGTTGGAGTTAAACTTTAGTTCATTCAATTTCAGTATTTTGCAGTTAACTAATATCAAAAGGGATGCACCCTAAACTTTCGTAATTGATCAAACAGATCAATTATGAAGTTAGGTGCATCTTTTTTTAGTTTAGGAGGTTCTGTTTTGAAGCATATTAACGACTTTGAGAAAAAGAAATTTATTAAGGGAATGAACCGAAAAGGGGTCGAGTTAACTCAAGTTGAACTGAAAATGCTTTCCTTTTTATTCGAACAAAGCATGTTAAGAGGAGAGGACCTTTATGCATTCCTTACAAATCAGCTTAGTATTACTAAGAAATCTTTTGGAAACAAAATGGCTAGATGGAGAAACTATGATGTCGTTCATGGCCAGAAGGTTAGATTGGGGCAAGATGGTTTTGCATTCTATATATACCAACTAGGAAAATGGGGAGCTGAAATTTTAGTCAATGAAGGGATGATTCCTGAAAGTGCACTTCCTATTAAAATTCAAAACGGTTATGAAAGAAAACAACTTGCTCATTTGTTTGGAACAAAACAGCTAGTGTTGGATGCGGTACTACAATGCGAGGAAGATAAGGTTGAATCGTTTAATCCTTACGATAAGCCTTATCATGAACTGGTTAATAAAATCGAACCGAAGTTCATTGTTCCTGACTGGGTTTTACGTTCGGAAAACAGATATGTCTATATAGAAGTCGATAGCGGAAGTGAAAGACTCCAGGTAATTGAGAACAAAGTGAAAAAATACATTGAATTAAGTTTGAAGTATCCTGAGCGGAATCACATTGTATTGTTTTCTGTAATAGAGGAGAAGGATGTGTTTTTCTCACCATCTGAAGAGCAGAAACAACGTCAAGTAAGAATTGATAACATGAAACAAAAACTATATCAATTATCCAACCTTTTGCAGAGCAATCTTAGCGTATATGTTTTACATTCTTCAAGAGCGAGTGAAGTAATACCTCAACTGCTTACAGGTGACAAGCCATTACCGGTGTCTTATGTGGATATGGAACTTGATACAACCTGGAGTATTCTCCATGAACATAACGAATATTTTGCATTTGAATTAAATCCTATTGACGACAAGGACGTTTATTTACATGACGTAGATCATTCTTTATACGCAGACCGAGTTTATGAAGTTGTTCACCCACTGGGTAATTTTAAAGAAATAGTACTGTTCATTGTTTTAGATGAGGGAAATGCGCAAGTTTACGAAAGACTTCAATACCTCTCTACCGCTATAGATAAAAACTATTTTAAGCAGAAAGTCCATAAGATAATGGGGATCTATCCAGATAAAGAGCAGCTTTCAAATGATGTAATTGGTATGCTCACTGATAATGTCCTTTATATAGATAACCAATCACTAATGGAAGGATCAGACCAGGTTCCTGTTTTTTATAGACATAAGACGAAACTACTTGTGGAGGAGACAACCTATGAAGGTTAAAAAAGAGGCTGCAATAGATTCTCAAAAGGAACAAAATTTTCTTGAGTCGTTAATCGAGAAATTAAAAGATAAAATCCCAGAGGACATGCGCGATAACTTAATTAGAAAAGCACCATTCTCCATTACTACAGCCTTAATTGTCTTAATGATCCTACTAGCACTAAGGACTTTAATTAATTTCGCATTCCTAATGATCGGTCAGTTTAGAGAGACAATTCCCGTCATTCCTTTCATAGGTGACCCTACAAAACCAACTCTCGTAGGCTTAATTCTCTTTACGCTAATTTCTATTTCGGCTTGGTTAATTTCAACCAAACTTGAAAACTATAAAACCATTGCTTGGCGATATACGATCTTTTTCTCTATGTTGCTAGGTATTACTACATACTACACTTGGTACGTAACCGCTCCTGTATATAACCATATTGCACCATACTTGCTAGAACAGGAATCAAAACTCGATGTAGTAAACGTATGGCATGGTATATTAACCGGAAATGTAGACAACCTGATCATTCTTTTAGTATTCGTACCATCCATCATTGTTACTATGTTAATGCTTTGGGCAACTGGACAGTATTCGATGCATAATGAAGACTTGAAAACGAGATTTGAAGAGTTTGAATTTAAATCAAGAAAGCTACAAAAATTTTTCAAACAGGTGGAAGAAGAGAAGTTTCCAGATGTTGTTCTAGGTCCAGATAGTGATACAAATGAATCGATCATTCAACTAGGTAAAGATAGGACATTGAACAATTGCATTATCGGTAGTATCGGTACAGGTAAAACAGCTGCTCTAGTTCTCCCAATTTTGAACCAGGACTTACACTGGATGACAAAGTTTATTAACGCGTATCCATCTCTTTATGAGAGAGAAGATTATCATTCCGAAGATGTGAAAGGGAGTTACCTTAATGGTATTTCTGTTATCGAGCCATCGAATGATTTGTGTCAAAAACTCTTTCAGCTAGTTAAAGCTCACCATATACCAGAAGAAGCCGTTTTTTATATTGACCCAACTGATCCAAATACGCCATCTATAAATCCAATGCAAGGTCCAGTTGAGCAGGTAGCGGAAGCTTTTGCTATGGTAATCGCGGGTCTAGCTGAAGGGGGAGACGGCGGGAATTTCTTCTTCCAGCAATCAGAACGAAATCACCTAAAACATTATATCTATCTATTGAAATTGCATGAACCTACGAAAGAAGTAACGTTCGATATGCTGCTTGATATGTATAACAACTCTCAACTCGTAAGAAAAATGCATGAGACTCTAAAAGCAACTTTTCCAGAGAACATTGATTCCATTGAAGGAAGAGATGAACGGAACCACTGGAAAATCGTTCAACAAATTGATGAGTGGTTTGATGCTAATCTATTACCTATGACTGAGCGGAATGGAGCACCTGTAAAAGTCACACATGGAATTCATAGAGGAGAGGATGCTTACTACGATGCAAAATCAGAGTATGTACAAGGGCTCCGAAACATCCTAAATGACATCGGATCCAATTTGCTCATTCGTAGAGTGCTGTTCGGAAAGTCAGATTTTAATTTTGATAAACATCTTGAATTTGGAGGAGTATTACTCGTCAATACAGCAAAAGGGGAGTTAGCGGGACTATCCAACGTATTGGGTAAATTGGTATTACTTAGTCTGCAAAATGCCGTTTTCCGTCGAGAGCCTGCAACTTCAAATTTCCATCACATTCTAGTCGATGAATTTCCTGATTATATCTATCAGCCCTTTAAAGAATTCCCCGCTCAAAGCCGAAAATACAAAACCATTGTTACTGTGGTTGCTCAAACCATCGCACAGTTAGCTGATAAATACGGAGAAAGCTATATGCACACTCTTTTAGGTACTCTTCGTCACAAAATGGTTTATGGGGATATTCCAGACTATGATGCTGAAATCTTTTCAAAGATATTTGGTGAAGAGGAGCGGTTTGAAGAATCAATGAGTGAACAAGCCGTATCTGCTTTACAGGAGCAGCCCGTTACTCGGGCGGGAAGTTCTTATACTAAAACAGTTGAAGCTATCATGTCGCCGTCAGATATTATGTATCAGAAAGAATTCCAATGTGCCATTAAGATTGTTCAAAATAACCGACCTATACCTGTACGACAAATCGATGCTAACTTTGTTCCAAGAGAGGAATTTAAGGCATCACTTTTTGAAGTTGTTGAAGAAGCTGGAGACAGATGGATGTTAGAACGGAATCGCTTTTTAAACAATACAATTGAATTAATGGAAGAGGGTATTGAAAAGGTAGAGTTAGAGGAAATTGAACCTGAAACTACACCTCTTAAAGAAGAGGAAGAAGACACGTTTGCTTCGATCGTACCTTCAAATGAACAACCGATGGAGTTGAAATACCGCTCTTCGAGTACGAAATATAATTCAGCTTTGGAACAACAATCAGATAGAATAAGTGACCATGACTTTCAGAAAGATAATGAAGGGGGAGGAGCGGAAGTAACTAAAGTAAGTTCACCTACTGTACCAGAGAATTTAGCAGTCCCTGCTTCTGGAGAAGAAGATACCGACGCTTCAGAAATTGGTGATGGTGAATATGACCCTTTAAGTGATATATTTGGGACTGATGAAGGTAAAGAACTTCATAACGAACTCAAAAAGGAAAAAGAACTTGAGGTTAGTCAATTATCAGAAGAACATGAAGAACTCCTTAAAGAGATGGAGCAAGAACTATCTAATAACGATAAAGAAGATGAATTGGATAAAGATGGTGTTGAATCCCTAATGGGAACTTTTATCCCTGAAGGAAATTTATCCCGGAAGGAAAGTAATATTTCATCTTAAAGCAATTATAGTCAGGTATCATGAGATTGAAGAGGGCATTACTTAGCGACCTTTTTCTTTCTTGATGGTGCCTTTTTCTTTTGCGGAGCTTTTGAAGCGGCGCCTGTATCCAGACTAGCTTGAAGAGCATCCATCAAATCCCCCACCTTCCTCTTAGGCTTTTCTTCTACAACCTTAATTTCATTCCCTGAAATTTTACTTTCTATAAGGGCAAGAATAGCTTCACGTCTTTCATCTTTGTATTGCGTAGGTTCGAATTTAGTTGTGAGATGTTCTATCAGTTGTTTAGCCAACTTTTTTTCTTTTGTACTAACCTTTAACTCACTTGGAATATCAGGAACGTTACTAAAGTCTCTCACTTCATCTGGAAAATACATGGTTTCAAGCATTAGCCCTTTTTCATACACACGGACTGCTGCTAAATGCTCTTTGGAACGAATCGTAATTTTAGCAAGTCCGATTCTTCCAGACTCCTCCATTGCTTGTTTCAATAGCATGTATGGTTTGCTTTCATTCTCGTTTGGACCAATAAAATAAGAGCGGTTGAAATAAATTGGATCAATATCAGTCAGTTCAACGAAATCAACTATCTCAACTGATTTATTTTGTTCTCCAGCTAGCTCTTCAATTTCATTCTTCTCCATGATGACGTATTTTCCATCTTCATATTCATACCCACGTACGATATCCTCGGATTCTAAAGCTTTATCACATTCTGGACACCGTCTTTCATATTTAATCGGAGTATGACATTCCTTATGAAGATAGCGCATCTTAATATCCTTATCCTCTGTCGCAGCATAAAGCTTCACAGGGATATTTACTAACCCAAAGCTAATAGCGCCTTTCCACATCGTATGCATGAAGCTCATCCTTTCTATTCCATTCACTTTTCCTTAGTTTCTCTCAACAAAAAAAAAACATAATAGAAAATAAAGGAATAAAGATAGGCATAACCTTTTCCCAATGGTTCAAGGTATATTTGAGTCAATTTATATATCGAATTCTACAAAAGAAGGGATTCTAAGATTACCGTTACTAGTACGGTTGCGGTATTTTACTAAGCAGCGTAAACGTGGCTTAAAGTAAATCATCTCACTTGTTTCTCGGTCCAATAATTGTGTTTTTAAGTCATAAATAGCTCTTCGGGCCTCGGGAGGTACAAATTCCATCACGCCTACTGGACGAAGGCCGGATTCAGTTTCTTCACTGAGAAGCAAGCCATATTTTTTCTTCCGCTGCCCCATAATAAAGAATGTCTCTTTATGATAGTTAACAGCTTTTTTCCACGAATGTGAGCGCTTATTGACCTCATACACAGAGCTTAGCCTTTTCATCACTATACCTTCTAAGTCGTTTTCCTTGCACAGATTAAATAGTTCTTCCGCTTTCCCTATCTGGTACCGTACTTTTACAATTTGACCAGTGTCTTCCGGTAAAAGCTCATGAAGCAATTGTTTTCTTTCCGTTAGAGGTAGATTCATGACTGATACGCCTCGATGGTATAAAATATCAAAAGGTAAATATGTAACTGGCTCATGTACGGATCTATACTTAATTTTGCTGGAGTTCGCTAGATGAAAGCGAGACATTAGCGATTCAAAATCGGGCTTGCCTTTCTCATCAGTTTGTATAAGTTCTCCGTCTAAAATTGTCCCGCTCGGTATCTTCTCAGATATAATTTCGGGGAATGTATAAGTAATGTTATTGTGATGACGGCTATATAAGTTAACTTTGTTATCAAAGTGAGAGTAAATAAGTCTTATCCCGTCAGCTTTAAGTTCAGTTAAATAATTTGAGTCATTAAATGGGAGACTGGGTTGTAATAGCATTGGTTGAATAAACATTTGCACCACCTATTTAAGTATTTGCACCGTCTAGTCTATTAGCAATAAATACGGGAGAAAAATGAAATACCTGGTCTAAAAAGATGGAAGGATGACTATACTACTTTTAAATCACCTTTTTCCGGGGATTTTCTATCATCATTTACTTAAACTTTCTTGCCTATTCATTATCTCTCATGTAAAATCATTGGTAAGTAAAGTAATGAATTCAAATTTAAAGACACAACTCTATAAATAATGGGACTGCCCCAAAACTATGTAGTGCTACTAGGCGCTATGTATAGTTTTGGGGCTTTTTGTGTTTTTCATTACTTTCAGCAGAGTACTTACTAATAGGGAGGATAACCATGGAAGAACTTAAGCAATCATGGAAGAGTGATGAAGAACTAGAAGAACTTGCGAGGATTCGCCGTAATAGAACAATCACATCTGGATTTGTTCAATCAGTAGGATTTCTAAAGATGCCCATTGAGGAAAATGGACGAAGAGTTACAAAAGATGTAGAGGTCGCTATTTTTGACCTTAGAAGCGGAGTAAGAGCATACTGTCCTGTTCATGAGTTTTCTGAAAGAGAGTACCGCTCTTTATCCGGATTCGTAACGACTCAACAAGAATTTATCATTGATGAATTAGATTTAGAAAATCGCATTGCTATTGTCAGTGTAAAGAAAGCTGATCAAATGAAACACGATCAATTTTGGAGTCAGTTGCAGTACGAGGAACAGAAAGGGATTTTATCTGAAAATACTTATGAAGGAGTTATTTCAGGCTTTAATCCAGAAACTGAACGTATCTTTGTTCGTATTAATGGCGTCGATTGCTTCATGCTTAAATACGATTGGGATCATGGCCGTGTTAGGGATATTGCTAGTCAAATTGACCGAGGTAGCAGAGTCGATGTAAAGGTGGAACGAATCGATCTTGAAAGAAAGTTAGTCCAGGTTAGTCGCAAAGCAACGTTTGATGATCCATTCGACGAACTAGAAAAACTGAAAAGCATGGATGTCATTGGAGGAAAAATCAGCGCGGTTCACCCAATTCATGGTATCTTCGTTAAATTAGCAAATGGATTGGAAGTCAAAGGGAGCAAGCCCAGAAATCTTGAGGAACCACTGGTAGATGATATTGTAAGCTGTCGAATACAAGCTATTGATAAAGACAATCGCCGCTGTAAGGTAGTCATTACAGGTTATCCGCAAGGGAAGAAGAAACGCAAAGATATGGGAGCATTTCTCTTTGAAACAAATGCCCGTTGAAGCCTTGCACGATGAATCCATTGAATATCCGTACCTATATACAAAGAAAGGGGAGGTACCTTTTTGGGACCATCCCCAGATGTACGGTTATAAGTTTCTTCCTAAAGATTATAGACCTGTGGCGACGATTGAAGCAGTATTATCCCTATATGCTAGAAAGCGGATAGACGAAACCGATATAATGATTTTAAAAGTGCTTGGAGATGCGATCTGCTGCAATGAGGATCAGCTGAGACGTTATTTTTCTACTAAACTTACGAGCTCCCAGGTATCGAAACGCCTGGATAAGCTACGTAAAATGGCTTTTGTTGAACGATGGAAGGTCAGGGTTAGGACAGACGAAGAGTATAAACCACCCGCTCCCTTCGTATTAGGAATTGCTGGTTACAAGTTATTAAAACACTATTATAATCAAGACTTCTTCATGGACCCGAACCGTTGGGATTCGTTAGGAATTGGGGCAGTACAGCGATATGTCGCAGTAAATGAATTTCGATGCCGGTTGATTGAAGCTAGAGCGGCTTCCAGTTGGAAGTGGAATGCTCTCATCGCTGATAACAAACTTATTAAAAAACCAATGGGTGTAGCTGAAATTGTAACTCCGAAAGGAAATATTAACTTTTTAATTGATCGTCCTCAGATGAATCAGAATTATATAGGATATTTAAAAGATAAACTGCACAATTGGAAGAAAGTTTATCAAAAATACGGTAATAAGCTTCCTATTAGTGATTTTGCAGAAAACGTTCCCACAGTTATTATCTTTGCTTCGACAATTTCAATGGCGCAACAAATTCATAAAGAAGTCATGTTAGACACATTTCCGTATATAGTATGGTTTTGTATCGAAGAAGATATGACTGTAGATGGACTAGATAAAGCCTTCTATCGTCCAGTTAAAGAGGACTTACAAAGATTTACTCTAGACTTCTTGAAGAAATTAGAAAAGAAAGAGCCTGTGGGAAATCCATAATGTATTGAGTGAAAAGCCAGTTGGAGAAAGGAGGCAGCATGACTCAGGTAATTGAACCATCACTATTATTTAAACCTCTCCAAGAACTTTGGGAGCATGATGAATATACATTTCAACACTCGCTTAGAGTGGCCGATCGCCTTAAGCGATTTGGTGAATTTTTAAACATGCCTAGAGAATATCAGGATGATTTATATAAACTCGGAGCCTTGCATGATATAGGTAAAACTAAGATTCCACGTGAAATATTGAATAAAAGTAAGCCTCTCACAACGGATGAATGGCAGTTGTTAAGGCAGCACCCCGTCATTGGCTATAACATGTTAACTGGAGAAGGCTATTCAAGTAATATCTTGAGTGGCCTTCTCTATCATCATGAAAATTATGATGGCACCGGGTATCCATTCAAATTGAAAGGTGGTCAACTACCTCTCTTTGCCCAAATCCTTAGAATTGTAGATAGTTTCGATGCCATTACAAATGAGCGTACTTATCAAAATGCATCTACTGTTTCGGAAGCTATAAATGACATGACTCGTTTACAAGGCCGTGCATATGAGCCAGGTCTTATTGAGGACTTTGAGAGGATGTTGCACTCAATTAAATAGGAAATATTTCCCTCACACTAGTTGACTATCCATAGGTCTAATGGTACTATTTTCATTAGGAACACCCTCTCTTAAAGTTTTTTAAGAGTGTAGTTCCTTCATTACCCTTGCCGTACCACCCATTCGGCGGGGTATCTACATACTACCAATCATGACTTACACAAGTTAACTATTAAACTATATTATAGACGGGAGATCCCCGAAAATATTATGAGCTACCAAGCTATTAAGCTGGTAACCTCATAAAATTTTCGGGGATTTTTTTATGCGGAGTGATTCTATGGAAAACGTACTTTTAGCCATTGGTAATAAGAGTTTTAGTTCTATCATACTGAAACACCTGGAGAATAACTTAGATTCCTTTCACATTGCCAACCAAGAAGTGATGCATCATCGGTATTTAGAAGAACTGATCGAGGTTGAAAAACCGGATATCTTAATTGTCCATGACTATCATCTACCAAGTGACAAGTCCACTCAAGAAGAAAGGGAAGAAGAGTGGCTTTCATTTATTCAACGCGTCAGAGCTAAGTATGATAATCATTTACGCATTGTCTTCTTATGCGAGCGGGAGAAGGGTGATCCATTTCTCAGTTACTTGGTCAGCACGAACGTTTTAGACATCTTTAATAGTCGCATGATCGATATGGAAGACTTTATTGAGCAGCTTAAAGATAAGCCTCGTTTTAAACGAGTAGCAAAATTCGTTACCAAAGAAGTGCCAATTGCTCCACATTCAGATGAAGAAGATGAGGAAGAAAATGAAGAGTTAACCGCCCCCCCTAAGAAAAAGACTAAGGAAAAAAAAGAACCCCGACCACCTAAGGAAAAGAAGCCTGAAAAGCCACCACGACCAATCGTAAAGAAAGAAATCACCAAGAAAGTTGTCAATAAACAGGTTGTTAAACGCGATTTCAATATTCAAGTCAGTAACCAAGTTGAGCGGATCGTAGGAGTTCCTATTGAAAAAAAATTAGTGATGATTGGGAGTCACTTTTCTCGTACAGGGAGCACATTTATCTCTCACTTACTTGCTAGGCAATTAGCGCGGCTAGGTGTGACAGTTTCCTATATCGAGAATCCTTACGGGTCTTGTTATACCTATGATCGATTTATTGGCCACGAGAGAACAAGTAATTATCGAAGTAAATTTTATCAACTGGCTAAAAATCCAAAGTATAAGGACGAACTTTCCTTTGATTGGATTCAAGATGGTATTAATTTAATCATTAGGAATCCTTCAGAAGAGCCTAATTACGAGACAGATGACATCCCTTTTGACATCTTTATCAAAGTCATCCTTTCTGCTCCCACAAACGTCACAATTATCGACGTAGGGACAGATTGGAATAAACCAATTTATAGAGATATTTTTGATATCGCGACAAACGCCTTCTTTGTAGTAGAACCGGATATAAGCTCTATTCAACATTTAGAAGACCCAGAAAATACAGCAACAGCCTATTTTCATGAATATATGGAGAATGAGAAAAGCTCTCTTATTGGGAACCGCTTTGATCCAGAAATATTGAAAAATGAAGTCATTCGAGAACTATATGCGGATAAGCTGATTGCATCAATTCCAACATTTCCAAGTAAAGATGTTTTTGATACTCAATACAAAGGTTCGTTTTTGAATGATACCAGGCAATACTCGAAGCTGATAGCGACACAATTGAACCCGCTCCTATCGGAATTCCTTCCAAAAGAGTTTCTAAATAAAGCTCGGCGCAGAAAAAATGGACTGGTAAAAGGATTATTCAATAAAAAAATCACAATTCAACAGGCAAGTGAGGGAGGAAACTCATGAAACAAGGATTAAAAATAGCGTTTGGGATTCTACTGGCGGTCATCGTAATGGCTTTTACACCTATATATGACATTTACATAAAAGATCGAATCGATAGTGTAGATGTTGTGGTTGTTAAAGCAGGTAATGAAATAGAAGCGACTGAACCCATTACAGCTGATAAGCTACAGGTTGAAAGTAGAAGAAAGCAAGATCTCGTAGAAGGAACCATTTTAGCAAGTGATATTAACCAAGTTATTGGTTATGATGCAGGACAGTTATTAGTCGGAAATGCCATTATTTCAAAAAACATGGTGGACTACGATAAGTTAGTGCCTAATGAGAAAGATGGAGAGGCTATTCGTCCAATAGTAAGCGACATGATCTTTGCTATGCCGGGTTCTGTAAGACGTAAAGACACAATCGATATTTACTTGGTAAGTAACTCATTAATTGGTCAGTACGCCAAAGAGGACAGTGCAGCATCTTCTTCATCTTCAGATAAAAAGAAAGAAGCTGTCGCTAGCGGAGCAACTCTTAAAAACCCCTTGCTAACAGATGTGAAAGTTGTTTATGCAAAGGACTCATCGAATAAGGAAGTTGTAACAGACACTGAAACTAAATCAAAAGAAGAGAACGAACGGTTGAACGCTACTGGAAACATTTCAGATTTAGAAGTAATTCTAAATCAAGAGGATTTTGACAAATTAATGAGTGCTGTAATTGAAAATAAGAACAAACTCTACATTACCTACAATTAGGAAAGGGGAAACTAACCATGATCGTTGGTGTCGTTAGTTTTGATAGTAAATATAAAGAATTGCTACAAGCCCAGGAAGAAATTGAATTAGCACCGCTATTCGATAAGGTAAATGAGGACCATAATACTCCAGTCGAACTAGAAGCACTTTTGCTAGATGGTAAAGCTGTATCTTACGATAAATTATCTTTTATCCGTGAAGTCTACCCGGAAATCCCTATTTTCTATAAAATGCATAATATTTCAAGTCACGTTCGCACGATTAATATTGAACGAATTTGCAGCGGGCATCGGATTACACCTATTCATGAGAACTATACGATGGAGCAAGTTGTGAGTGATATGTGCTCGAAGCTTTTTGGTTCAGATACTTTTTCATCAAAGCGAATCGTCAGTTTCTTTGGAACTCACAGTGGAGCGGGAGTAAGCACCACAACTATGAATGTAGGAAAAGCCATTGCTGACCGAGTACACGAGAAAGTTTTGGTGCTTAGTTTGAATGCCTGGGACCCCGCTGATTACTTTACGGAATACAAGGGTGCTTATTTAAACGATTTAAAACTTGATTTAAAGTCACAAAATTTAACTCAAGCTAAACTAGGTGAATCACTTCATCAATATCAGAACTTATATCATCTTGCTGGAAATCGAGATATTAAGCTTCAGAGGTACTATACCAATAAGGAAATTGCACATTTAATTGATGTAGCAAAAGAAATGTTTGACCTCATCCTTATAGATGGAGGAACTCATTTTGATACGGCTTGTGCGACACAAGCATATGTTTCGAGCAATCTTCGATTTGTGGTCACTAATCAAGATGATAAGGGATATAGAGGGTATTTCCCCCATGTCTTCCAACAATTGATTGAGCCAGCAGGTGGTAAGCGTTCTGACTTCATGTTAATTCTAAATCGTTTCCAGACAAATATGTCTCTTATTAATGAAAAGGACCTCGAATCAGAGCTTGATATGAATCGAATCGCAACTATTCCTGACATGGATATTCTAGGATCAATGGCACTTCGACAGAAAAAGTTTCTTTATGACTTAGCAGATACTAAATACAAAAGAGGAGTTGATACCATATGCAACCTGATTATCTCAGAGGGAGAGTTAACCGAAAAGCCGCTTGAAGAAGAAGGACGTAAACAAAAAGGTTTGTTCGGGTTATTTGGAAAGAAAGCAGGTGTTTCCTAATGTCAAAGGTATTAGATAAAAATACAGAGGACATATTTAAAGAACTTGATACTCTGCTCGTTGATGATACACCGTATGATCCAAATGTTTGGGTGAGTGATCAGATTGAGAAGCAAGGGTTATCACCTAAAGGAACGATTACCACTTACGCGCTTAAAAAGAAGTTTAAAGACATCTGTTCAATTACAAGGAATGAACTAGAAAAGATCTACGATAGTGAACCCAGTACTACTAAAAGTAAAGAACAGGATGAACAAAAGAAACGAGAGATTGAATTTGTTGACCTCCAACATAGGGCTGTAATCGGAGATGAGCAAGCGGTTGGATACTTTATTAATAAAATAAAACAAGTCCTTTCTAATAAGAACATTACATCTACTGAATACCCTAATTTTTATTCCACATTAGAGGAGGCTATCTTTCATGAAGTTTGGGGAATCAGTATTCTTCACAAGTGGGAGAACTATCCTAAGAGTGAAGCTGCTGTAATAAGAGGTACTGAACTTTGGATTGATATTGATGGCCAGTTTATTCGACAGCCAGAGCGTTTTGAAAACAATACGGCTGTGGAACGTGTTAAGAAAGCATTCACGATGCGTTCTAAAGATGTTGTCATTAATGAACAAACCCCTGAAGCTGAGATGGAAAGAGAAGACGGTAGCCGGATTACGATGTTGCAGAGTCCTCGATCAAGAGAGAACTATATTATGTTCCGTCGTTTTATTGTAAAGGATATCAGCCTTTATGAGCAGGCTAATCTATCCACCATAAAGGAGGAAGATATTGATATTTTCAAAGCGCTATCTAGAACAATGCCAAACACTATTATTGCTGGTAGGGTGCGTTCAGCTAAATCGACTTTTATGAAGAGTTTACTTCGAGAACGTGATAGTAAATATGTAGTGGCTTCAATGGAAAAGCACTTCGAGTTGGGGTTGAGCGCTCAACTTCCAGACCGTTTATGTTTTGAAATTCAAGCAAAAGAAGGAGACCTTCATCAAGCCGTACCACGCCTATTAAGAATGGAACACGATTATATAGTGGTAGGAGAAATTAGAAGTTTAGAGACAGAAGGTTATCTAATGGCTTGTGAACGTGGAGAGCGTGGAGCTGCTTCAACTTATCACTTAACTGACGTTGAAAGTATTGTCCCACAAATCACACGGCATTTACTAGATGAATTCCCAAACCGTAACTTTGAGAATGAACTGGAGCGTGTAGCCCGTAACATCGACATCATAATTACAATGAGCACAGAACGAGATCGCCGTAAAAAGCGTGTGGTTGGTGTCACAGAAATTATCTGGGATCCAGATGAAAGAAAGTATTCCACCAATGACCTTATTAGGTATAGCAACGTTACCCAAAAATACTATTATGCTTCTAACATTACCAATCGCTTGGTACACCTTATGGCTGAAGAGAATTTAGAAGAAACGAAAAATCTTGTGAGATTACTCAAAATGCGTGAAAAGACTTCACCCATGAGTGATTATCAACAAATTGCAGATGACCTTTTAAAAGATATATTAGGAGACTTTTAAATGGAGGAGCTACTTCACTGGATTTGGACAAACGGCGTTTTCTATACGCTTTACTTTATCTTAATAGTAATTGGATTATGGACAACTAAAAGCATCATTGAATTGCCTTTCAAAGAACGATTTAGTCAGTGGCAGTATTTAAACCGCTTAAGAAAAATTCGAGCGACAGAGCAAAAAAACACGGCTATAGAATACGAAAATCGTTTTTTAAAACACATATATCTCCTGATTAAAACGACAAGTAAGCAGAATACAGAAATGAATGTTGTTTCCTTTTTAATAGTTTCAACCTTACTTTTTCTCTTTTCAACTTTCATTGTTGTTTTAAAGTATCAGGATGCTTTTCTGGGAGTTATTCTAGGAACTCTTGTCAGTATAGTACCTTACATGATGCTTCATATAAAACTAAGGAAACTTAGGTTTTTGATGGGAAATGAATTTCTGCCAATTGTCCATTCGCTAACTCAGAATTACAATGCCAATCACTATGATATGTATTATGCATTACGTGAAACGCAGCAAGGTATAGAGGACAAGCATTTACGTAAAGTAATGATAAAGCTGGTTTCTGATCTTCAAGTAGCAAGAAACGAGTCCGAGTTACGTATGTCAGTTCAAGTTTTTGTTTACACCGCCGGTACCAGCTGGGCGAAAAGACTAGGAAACATCATCATCAAGTCTTATCTATATAACGAAAATGTCTTGAAAACGTTATTGATCCTAACGAAGCAAATAGAGGATACAGAAGAAATGCTAGAACAAGAACAGTCCACTGCACTTGATACGGTATACAATGGTTATTTTACTCTGGTGATTCTCCTTGCATCGCTTGTTCTTGGATTCTATGTATCGGGAGCTCAAGATTGGGTGGCTCTCCAATTTGAGGATAAGTGGAGTTTACTAACGTTAACGCTATCTTCAATAGGTGTCGTATTTTCACTCATAATTTCATCTATTGTGAAGCGTCCTAAAAACGATTTGTAAAGAGGTGGTTGTTTGTCAGTTTCGATACTCTTTAAGTTAATTCCTTACGTGCTTTATGGCATTACATTCATCTTGGCCATCACTTCTGCAAGACTGGTTTACAGTGGCATGTCATCACAAACAGAACGAATTCAAACCAGATTGAGAATTAAACAATCTATGAGATCCAATCGCGAAAAAATGATTCAATCGGTCAATCAATCTTCCTTGGAGGAACGTTTAAAGATAGCGGATTATCCGCTTGGATTCAATGCATTTAGATACTATATTTTGTTTGGTTTAATACTCTTGTTTTTGATTGTAAACTATATCATTGTTCCTATTATATTAAATGGTAAATACGAGCTGTTTGGTGCATTGATGGTTACAGGGATCTTTGTCATTCTACAGCCCTGGCGCCCCTTATTAATAGGATTTCTTCTAAAGCGTTTAGCAGAATACAAGCAAACTAAGCGTAATGCTGAAGTTTTTATGCTGTACGACCTTCTTATAAACGAATTGGACATGATGGAACATTCAAGAATCAACGCATATAGCATTTTAAGAAACATACAACCGTATTTTGAAATGATCAGCACTCCTTTTAACAAACTTCTAACAGGTTGGAGTACTGATGAAGGGCCAAGCAGAGCGCTTGAAACATTTGCAAAGGAACTAGGTACTAAAGAAGCTAGAACCCTAGTAAGTGTCTTAAAAACCTTGGATGAGGTTGAACGTGAAACAGCATTACAGTCTCTTAGAGGCATGAATAACATGTTTGCCAGAAATCAAATTGAAAATTATCGTCGTAGAAGGAAAGTAACAACTGATTTTGCTTCAATGCCAATTAAAATTACTCACTTTTTAATAGTACTCAATTTTTTAGTGGTCATTATAGTCATGGTTAATTTGATCATGGGTAAGTCCGGTACTATTTAAGGTGATTAAGATAAAGGAGGAAAAGTATTGGATAAATCCTTATCGACCTTTATGAAATTAGCAGCTACCGCTTTAGTCATTGGACTATTAGTGTATGGTGCACTTTATGACAAGATGGGAAATGTGTCAGATGGTATAAGCATTTATATTGAAAAGAACTAATTTAATCGAAGGGGGGTTATAAGTGAATAAATCACTTTCGACTTTCATGATCATTGCAGTTACAGCAGTTATATTGTTTGTCTTAATTGGCAGTGTTTCTTCGTCCTTATTTAACAAAAATGATGAACATCAAGAAATTATTAAAGATGAGTACAATCTAAAAATTAATTAATAAATAGGAGGATTTAATTCACATGAAAAACTCACTAAGCACATTTCTAGGACTAGCAGCTACAGCATTAATCATTTCCATTTTGGTATTCGGAGTAGGATTCCAAATGCTTGATAAAGAGGCAGGAGAATATGAAGGACAAATTGATGCAGTAACAAACGATGTTCCAACAACTTCTTCGGTAACTCCATAACTAAACTTTCTATTGTCACTCAGAATTTAAAAATAAAACACTAATCGGGGGAATTAACAAATGAAAAACTCACTAAGCACATTTCTAGGACTAGCAGCTACAGCATTGATCATTTCCATTTTGGTATTCGGAGTAGGATTCCAAATGCTCGATAAAGAGGCAGGAGAATATGAAGGACAAATTGATGCAGTAACAAACGATGTTCCAACTACATCATCGGTTACACCTTAACAATAGACCTTTTTACTAGGTATTTATCTAAACGTTAGCTTATGATTCTTTACGAATATAAGGAGGGCTTGTCCCTCCTATTATTTTTCTTATAAGAGGTGGATAATTTGTCTACAACATTAGCAAAATGGATGACCTTAATTATTATGGCCAATATTATGTTTGCTCCAATCCTGGCTTATATAGACAGCTTACATAGAGAAGCGGTAGAAGTTGTTTTACAAGAGGGTGCTAAAAAAGCAGCGATTGAAGGTAGATTTACAAATGAATTAGTTGACGATATGAAACAAGAGTTAGTCGATAATTATAATTTTGAAGAGGATAAAATTATAATAGATGCTACTCAAACCTTAAAAACTCGAAATGAGTATATTGAAGCAAGCATTGAGGTACCACGAGGAATCATTTTCATCTTTAATATTTTTAATTCTGGTCCAGATAAAATCAAGAAAAATACAAAGGTCATGAGTGAATACATTGGGTAGGAGTGAGGGTAAATGGCGCATTCATTAAAGGTCATGTTCCTTATGCTACTGTTTGCTGGAATCATGATAATGCAATACAATTTAGATTCAGATCGGACCTCAACAAGACAAATGAAGAATGGACTAGAGCTAGCGGTTCACGATGCGGCTTTAGCATTAGACAACTCTCAACTCTCTCAAGGAAAAGTCGTATTTGACCAGTGGGAAGCGGTAGAAAACTTTAAAGCGAGCTTAGAAGCGAATCTCGCTCTTGAATCTGGTGCTGGATATGTATATTTCCCAAAAGAAAGCTCTTATTATCAGGAACCATTTTATGTAGAACATTTAGAGTTTATTGACGATGATGATGGTTCTTTTCCTCAAGTTTATTCAAATCCTAAGTATGATATCTTAGATACACTAAATGGACCAAGCATCATCGCGGTTGTATCTACTAAAAGTCCAAGATACTTTGCAGGAGAAGGAATAACCATACGAAAATCTGTAGTTTATGAGTACTATGATTGATTTTAGTACTGGTATACTGCAGCTTTTTTGTTTGTGGAAGAATTGTAGAGAAAGAAAAAAGCATTATAGTTAATATTTGGTTATTGTAAATTTGAATAATTATGTTTATAGTAAAAATAAACCATTTTATAATGCGCACACCTCTTTTTACCCACTATATTTCAATTTATTGTAAAAAACCTCATAATAAATAGACTAAAAGAATTACATTTGTGTTTAAATACATAAGTAAATTAATAGATTAATTAATGATGATAATAATTTACTACATATTTTCTTTTTTATTCCAAATAAAAACATAAAATTTGTTTAAATGTCTACTTTATACAGTGGATAAAAGAAAGAGGTGTCAGTATAATTTGTAATATAAAGAGTAATATGAGCATACAAGAAAAATTTGGCTCTAAAGTTCGATACTATCGTCTGTTTCGAAAGTACTCTCAAGAGGATTTAGCTTTAATATCAGGTTTACATCGTACATATATTAGCGAGTTAGAAAGAGGACAACGGAATATAACTTTAGAAAACATCAATAAACTTTCAAAAAGTTTAAACATAAGAATAATGGACCTTTTCGATTTTGAAATGTAGGTTTTCTACATAAAGGATGCAATGATTTTATTTCCGTATCTGGGCACTTGGAAATAGAGGAGCAAGTAGTGCAACCAGCCTTAGTATGTTTAACAATTTATAACTGTTGAATATATAGGGCTTTTTTAATTATTAAATGGTTTTTTTTACTATTTATTAGGGTAAAGTGAAATAAAGGATTTGTTTGCTAGCCATTTAGTACCTATTTCCAACATTAAACTAACACTATTCCGTTATTTATATTACACTTATATTGGTGGAATTTTATCTAATTATGTCTTTTTTCGACTAAATATACCAAAAAAATTTAATTTTTACTTTGGAATTCTACAATTTTTATAGAGCTTATATACTATGATATTTATAAATCAAAGATAAAGGTAGTTTATAGATGAATTTAAATTTAAAATGATGATAGATTCTTCTATCTGTAGAGAGGTGTTTCTTATGTTATCAAAGGATTTTATGTCCAGTATGAGTAACGAAACTAGAATGAAAACATTCTATATAAATATGAATCAGCAATATTACTTCAGAAGAACCTATTTCTTATTAGATGCAAATTTATATGTTGAAATGGTGACGTTAGTAATGGAATCGACTCGTCAAATTGGTAAAAGATCAAAAGTAGAAACAGAAGTTGTAGAATCAGATTCCAGAGAAGTATCTACTACTAACATATCTAAATCATTTATCGAATATTTGAAGGTTGAAGATACCATTATTGAAGAATATAAACTTAGTAAAAATCAGGCAGATATTGTTCTTAATAAATATAAAAATAACTTATTTGATGTGAATAAAGAGTTATTAGATTCTATCAACTAAATTAATTATCATTCAAAATTATCTCCTCTTAATTTGAAATTAATATACAAACTAAATAAAGTTGTGGTCGTTTTTATCCAATGGTATAATTTAACCATTAAGATTTAATTTTCCTTTTTGTGCGATCTCTATAGAGATTTGCGGGTAAAACGACTAAACATAATGAAGCCTCTGGGGCTGGATTTCAAGCATTTTTTGTATGCTTGAAACCTTCTCTCAGGGGCTTTTTTTGTGCTCTTAAGGAGGTGATGTAAAAAGCATTACATTGATAAGTAGATTGTCAATTAAATGGGTGGAGTTTAAAAAACTTAATTGAAAGGGTGTTCAGAATGTTTCTATTAAAGAGTAAGAACGAAGATTGTTGCAAGCGAGGTGAGCTGCATGTTTAAAGTCACATGTTTTGCTCCTATTACTCCAGATAAGTTATGGGATGGTTTAAAAGGATTACAATTCACGAAGAAGAAAGAGGGATTTGAATGGTATCTTGATGGGCATGTTTTTCGCATTGAACCATTCAAGAATCAATCACGCACTAACATGAAGGGTTACCGAGTATATTTTAATGGTTCTATTGATGGTGCAATTTTTCTTTATGATTTTGCTCTTAGCTGGATCAATCCTGCTATAACTGGTATTGAATTTTCACTTTCTCACTCTAATATTACTAGCCAGGATTGGATTAAAGATCTAATGTCCCGCTCTTCATTTTCAACAGTTGATACTAAGGGGATCTTTAAAAAAGGACCAATTGGTATTGTTGTCGTGAATGATGAAGTTGTTCTTCAGTTGAGAAGTTCAAAGGGAAGTCAATTGAATCTATTACCTAGCTTAAAGCAAATTGAATCGATTAAGGAAGAATTAAAACCGGTAGAACAAGATCTATTGTCTATGTTGGAAGAAGGTGTGGCAATATGACTTTCGATTTCTATACGAAAGTGTCTAAGTTTACTATTGCAGAGAATAGTGTTTTGAAAAACGGTGAAGTGATCGCTGAAGGTAAAGTATTTCTATTTCAAGTTCTCTTAGGTTTCCCGGCCTATCTCATTGTGCATGAGCATGACTTTGTACCACCTGTTGTTATTAAAACAGATTGTATTCTGTCCGTCTTGCCTTCACATGAATATTTCGATGGTGAGCGGGAGCCTCAGAAGTTCTTATATAGAGTAAAGTACTCCCTTAATGGAGTGCCAATAGTCTACGATATGGAAGCTGTAGACAGTAACTCAGCAAAAAGGTTTGTACTTGAACGATACAAGAATAAAAACATAAAAATTGTCAGTGTGGAACGTAAAAGAAGAAAGGAGAAAATCTCATGAGTAATCGTTCTTCTTCATTAGCGATGATCGATAAAGAATCTTCCAAAGCTTATAGAAAAATTCTTTCAGCTGAAACAGAATTTGAGATTTTCACAATTGTAGAACGATTAAAGCCAGATGTGGCAAAGCGCGTCCTAATGACATTGACCATGAATAAACAACTTAACAAGTAATCAATATATCCCTTCCTAGTAGGGAGTTCAATTTTACTCCCTAGGTACTAGGTGGGGAGTGCATATTGAGAGGAATGAACGTTATGTCAGAAGTTAAGAAATGTGATAATTGCATTTTTCAATCTGGAAGACCTGAATTTGACCTCAAAAGGTGCAAGCGTTGCTCCAGAACGGAAAAGGCATTGTTTGAACCAATTCCTACCGCTGCCGATTTGATGGAATCTTTCATGATGAAAGGTACCTATCCTACGTTAAAACTTTATGAGAAACATTTGAAGCAGGTTAAAGACACATTGAAATCTAAATTGCTTTCTTCAGAAGAAAGAAGGCATGAATTCAATGAAGTGAATCTGGTTGCTAAATTTGTTCCGAAAAAAATAAGCGATATAGATTATGTAGGTTTGAATACTTATCTTGAGGATCTTGGATTATTGGCACATATACTTGAAATTGATCATAAACGAGTGAAAAAAGAACCTATGATATTGGAGCAATTAAAAGCCTATCAGTTGGAGCCCACTCACTATGTTAAACCCTCCTTTAATAAATTGGGAAAGAGTTTAAATCAAGTTCCTGAATTAAAAAACGAGGGTTGGAGCGTTGAAGAGCTTGCTTTCACCTGTAGCACGATGGATGCAAAGTACTCTTCTTATAAAAAGCAATACGAAACGTTAAAAGAAGAAATGATAAAGTGCGAGAAATTAAAAACAGACAAAAAGCTAGCTTATAAATATGGTTCAGTTTCACTTGTCAATAACGCACCGTTATACGATATTGCTTCGATTTATAACGAAATGGGAAGCGATTTGCTAATTGAATACGGTAAACCTAATCATGAACAGCTTCAATACTTTATGACACGAGGTATGTTGACTAAAAATGACATTGAACAATTTAAAACAGTAAAGGATATTGCTCTTGAATTCGTAGTGATGGATCTTGATTCAGAACGACGAATCATTGAGGCATTCCAGAGAAGACAAATGCAGGCGGCTCAGAATCGTCTGAGAGCGTAGAAAACATAAAAAGGGAGGGTAGTCCCTTCGCTAGAGATTGAGATAGCGGACGTACGCCCCTATCTCTTTTTCTATGCGAATTGGACAGCTAAATGAATAACGCGAAATTGAAAGAATGGGAAGAAAGATATTCAAAAGTTAATGTATTTCAAGAGTTTGATGAAATTAAAGAGTTTTTGAAAAATGAATACCTAGAGGATAATATAAAACCCTTTATTATCTCTTATTCTGGTGGAAAAGATAGTTCTTTAGTGCTAACGTTAGTTTGGCAAATGATCATGAAATTACCTACCGATTTATTAAAAAGAGAAATTCACGTCGTTATGAGTGATGCTGCGGCTGAGACTCCGGTGATGAGTCGGTATCAAAGAGGCATTATGAAAATCATAGAAACTACAGTGGTTGAACAAAAATTAGACCATATTTTTAAAGTTCATTTAGTAAAACCTTCAATTAAAGGAAGGTTCTTTTTTCGAACCTTGGGTAGAGGATATCCACCAGCAACACCAAACTCTAGAACTCGTCCTTGCACATTTCATATGAAAATCCTACCAATACAACGCCTACTTAATGAAATAATTAATCAAACAATTCAAAAGCAGGATTGTTTTAGCGAGAACTCATATGCTATCACTTCTATCCTGGGAGTTCGGACTTCTGAAAGTGTTTCGCGTGCTGAAAGTATGAAAAAACATTCAGTTGAAGACTTTTATGCGAAACATGCTACAGATGACCGTATTCGAGTTATGCACCCTATTAAGAACATTGAATTGGATGCTCTATGGAGTTACTTGCTTGCTCTACCAAACGGTGAATTTCCTTATGGTGGTAACGTATCAGACATGATGAAGATGTACGGAAAAACTGGTCATGAATGTTCGATTACCGAAGGATCGCAAGGTGGAGTAGGTGCTTCTTGCGGGCAAGTTGGATCAAGAACTGGTTGTTTCACATGTCCTCTTGCCGGAAAGAATGACAAAATGCTAAGTGCCATGATTGATGAGGGGTATACAAATTATAGTTATTTACAAGAGTGGAAAAACTATATGTTAGATATTCGGAACGATGTTCGCTTTCGTCTACCAACACAACGTCAAAAATTTAATAAACATCAAAAGAAGGCCGAGCTATCGAAAGATGATTTTTCACTTTTCTCGATTGATTGTATTGAAGATTCCCAACAAAGAAGACTCCACCGTTATGAGACATTTAATAAGGCAACATTCAATTATGCACCTGGTGGTTTTACAATTGAAGCTCGTAAAAGAATGCTGGAGTATCTATTATGGACGCAAAACAAGATAGGAGAAGAACTCATTGAAGACGAAGAACTTCAAGCGATATATCAAACGTGGAAAGAAGATGGATATGATATTGATCCCAAAGATGTAATTCCAAACAGATATAAACATGATGAAAAGCTTATCTTATTACCTGATGGATCGGTGAATGAAAAAGAATCTACAGTTACATCATTCCCGCTCTTTTATGTACAAGTTCAGACTCAGTTCAATGACTTTGAATTTGTCACTTATGTTCAGAACAAAGTTAAGGAGACAAATAAATCCATTCATTACTTTTCTAAATCCATGGACTGTCAGGAACACCAAATGGCCTTTAATGAATATACGTTTATCGTATGTAGCCCATTTGCTAATACTCTACAAGAAGCCGAACATTATGTGTATTCCTGGTTAGATTGGAAAGATAACTTTAATTCAGATTTATACGATCCTCCCTTTGAAGAGTGGGATTCAGAAGTAGAAGGTATGTATGTACCAAAATTAGAAGAAGACCAACTTGCATATTCCAAAACGTTATCGGCAAACCGATTAATAGAATTAATCGAACATGACTTAAATATAGAATTAATCTGGAAAGAAGATGATTATCTATTAGAGTCTGGTAATCTTGTGAAGGAAATGAGTTATTTAGATAGAGTAAACTTATTATTATTGCGCTTAAAAGAAGTAGAAGAGAATAGTAAAATTCAATATTCTTTTCCAACATTCACCGAGAATGATTATGGACAATTAGGGCTTGCCATATAGAATAAGAAAACGTTCCTATTAGTCAGTATAAGACTTTTAGTGAACGTTTTTTTATTTGAATAAGTAAAGTAAATCAGTTTACATTTACATAAAAGCATCTTTTGGGAAATTTTAACTAAAATTGTATAAGAGAGATAAATTCAATGATATCTTTATTTTAAACAAAACTAAGGGGGAGCAGACATGAGAACATTTTTATTAATTATTGCAGTAATTTTATTTTTTATTTTAGTGGAACTAGACGACTTAAATCAGAAAAGCGAGGAAACAAATGAAAAAGAGAGAACAGAGGAAGTAGTATATCAAGAAGACCCCAGTGATGTGAAGAATTTAACATTTACTAATTCTGCTGAAAGTGATCCATCAAACGATTCAATTTATTACGTTCTAGGCATTTTAAGCTCACCAGGAATAAAGATATTTCTTCTTATTTTAGGATTTATTTTGCCATTTGTAGTAATTATAAACAAAAGCGGAATATTGGTACAATAAAGATAGCCTAAACAATTACACTCAATTTCCGATATCACTAAATAGAATATATGTAGGGAGAGGAATTTATGATTTCTGAATTAAATGAACATCTAAAGTGGAGGAAGAGGTATAATACTCTATCTTTAATTATCAATTCAATATTAACATCTATGTTGTTTACATTGTTTTTGGATATAAATCAAATTAGAAGTGCGGCTTCTACAAGTATTCAAATCCTATTTGGTATCTTAATCATTATTTTAATTACCTCTTTCGTATGGAGTTTGAGGAGAAAAAGCTTGCATGATAAAGAGCTACATAACAAATCTGAGCAGTTTTTTATGAAAAGAGTCATAGAATCGGAATATCTCAACCCAGTCAGGAAGCAACGATACATTAATATTCTCGAAAACAAAGTGCCTAATGTAAATAGAATGGAAGGAATGGTAGAATTTTTTATAGAAGAGGCTGAACAAGCAGAACATAAAAAACTATTAGAATTAGAGAATAGTAATCAGAGTACTCTATATGACGAAACCTAATGGGAGAGAATAGTATGATCAGTTACTGGGAGTTAAATACACAAAATAGTACACCTACGATTAATATTTCTTTTAATGAAAACAATGAAATTTATAAAAAGTATAAACCAGAACGATGGCTGCTGCACTACAAATGGAGCTCTGTCAGAAGGTTTTTAGGGCTTAACCCTGTGAAAGTTTTTGTTGGACCTTACATAGAAGTTGACAATCATGGAGAAAAGACCTATTTCCTCTTACAGAAACCTTCATTTTTTCCAGTAAAGCAAACTATTGAAGTAAAAGAAGACAGTCACTTTATTTCATTTGATCAGGATAGTAAAGTAGAATTAAAAAACGAGTTATTAGCAAATCATTTATTTACTGCTTTAGCTAAACCATTTTCAAAATTAGATGAAACGGTTGAATATTATGGGAGAGTCATAAAATGAAAAAAACTTATTTAATCTTACTTTTATTGATTACCTTTATGGCTGGTTGCACAAATGTAGAAGATGTATCTACTACAGATGGAAATGGAAATGCAGAAGCAAAAACTGAAAAACAAAATGAAACAATTAGAAAAATAGATTCTAAAGATGAAACAAAGGAAAGTACAAAAGAAGAAACTCTTGATGATACAGTTGATAAGGAATCAGTTGATGACTCATCAGTAGAGGAAACAACAGCCCAATCCAATAATGATCTGTTCTCAGGATACAAATTAATCGAGGTGGACGGTGGAGATTTGTCCGGATACCGCGAATCTAATGTCGTTGTTGATATTGGTTTTGGAGATAGAGAATACTGGGCATTTACTAACGAATATGGACAGCTTGTGAAAGTTATTGCTGAACGTATTGTTCTACAAGATGACAGTAACGAGCCTGTACTTTCGTCAGGTAGATATTTCTCTGATGAGGCAAAAGTTCCTGGGGTCGAAAGTGATGTCCTAGACGAAGGACACATCATTGCTGATTCTCTCGGCGGTGTATCGAATGCTTATAATATTACTCCTCAAGAAAGTACACTCAACCGGCATGGTGATCAAGCTTATTTAGAAGAGGCGATCCGTAGTGCAGGTGGAGCTACTAATTTTGAAGCAATCATCACTTATCCGAATACGGAAACGCAGATTCCTTCAAGTTATCAGTACACCTATACTTTGAACGGAAATGTGATCGAAGATACATTTGACAATGTGAACCCTGATGAAGTCAATGCGGCACTCGGTTTAACTGAGAGTGAACCTGAAGATTCAGCTAGTTCAGACACAGAGGGTGATATTTCTAGTATTGACACAAATGGTAATGGTCAAGTGACTATTAAAGAAGCAGAAGCAGCAGGTTTCAGTATGCCCATAGACAATCATCATTGGCTATATAAATTTATGGACGATCGAGATGGTGATGGACTTGTAGGTGAGTAAAAATTTTGTGATTGTGAAGCAGATAATATCTCAATTCCGTTAAAGGGCAGGCGCGACAAGTTCTGATATAAGTGTAATTTGCACGAAATTCAGGAGAATTCAATATAAATTCTTAACTTTTCAACAGAAGGTGGGAATGACAGAACCACGTTTCTGGAAACCATCTCGTCAAGACTTCTGCATGCGTTAAGACTGACAGGTTTTAGGGTGTGAAGCCAGATAGAACCGGCAGAACAAAGGCTGAAGCCAATCTATGGTTAGATGAGGTATGCCAATGGATATGCCGCACGGCTGAAAAACTGGATATGGTGAGAATTGTTCATCGAGGGATGAACTGACGAACTTCTGAATGTAAGGGTCTATAGTTAAAGCATAGGGAAACTTATGTCCCATCTTACGATGGGGTGAGTGGTGTAGAGTAAAATTCTGCCCTCTGAAATACGCTATACCGGACAATGGCGGTATCATGCTCACAGGCTTAAAGGAAGCACCTGTTTCTAGTATGTATAGCTATGTTGAAAGGTACTTGGAAAACAAGGAACGTTGAGAAAAGAGCTGTCACTCAAAACGTTTGTTATAAGGTTTCCGAAAGGCATTTATCCTTGTGAGGGTAGGGGTACGATTGAAGAAGCTTTTGTAATGAAAGTGGAGGAACAGCCCCAAGTCTACTGAATGAAACGATTATTTTCCTATAAGTGAATGGTGCCGGTCGGGTAAGAATGTGGGGACATCACTTCTATAAGGAGGGGTGCCACAGTGCCAACAATGCGATATTGGGATTACTACAATATGACGGAGACATTCACAGAACTATATGAGTGAGCTAAGGAAGGATACAATTTTTCCTTCCTTTATAATATCATCATTTCAAGGGAAAACATCTTACTTGCTTATCGTACCATCAAGTCCAACAAGGGCTCAAACACACCTGGGACTGATGGAAGGACGATATCGGATATCAAGGAATCATCCGAAAATGAACTCGTCTTGAAGGTGCGTACACTACTGGAAAACTATCAACCAAAGAAAGTCAGAAGAGAATGGATTGAAAAGGATAATGGAAAAAGAAGACCGCTAGGTATTCCCTGTATTTTGGATAGGATTATCCAACAAAGTTTCAAGCAAGTTCTCGAACCCATTGCGGAAGCTCAGTTTTATAAGCACAGTTATGGATTTAGACCTCTACGGTCTGCCCATCATGCAATGGCAAGGATTCAATCTTTAATTAACCAAGCCTCCCTTCATTTTGTCGTTGATATTGATATCAAAAGCTTCTTTGATAATGTAAACCACACACGGTTAATGAAGCAGCTTTGGAATCTAGGAATACAGGATAATAAAGTATTAGCTTGTATTTCTAAAATGATAAAAGCAGAAATTGATGGAGAAGGAATCCCGGAAAAAGGGACACCTCAAGGTGGAATTTTATCTCCCCTTCTCTCTAATATCGTGTTAAATGATTTAGATCAATGGATTGCTGACCAATGGGAGTACTTTCCCCTGCACAAATCATACAAATCAAAAGTTGGCGAACGATACGCAAAGAAACGGACTAATCTGAAGGAAGGATACCTCGTCCGTTATGCGGACGATTTCAAAATTCTTTGTCGTGATGGAAAGACTGCTCAAAAATGGTATTATGCGGTTCGTCGTTATTTAAAGGAACGGCTCAATCTTGATATCTCGCCAGAGAAATCTAAAATTCTTAACTTGCGCAAAAGGGAATCTGAATTTCTCGGATTTACAATACGAGCGAACAAAAAAGGGAAGAAACGAGTAGCACATACCGGTGTTATACAAAAGAAAAAGAAACAAATCAAACAAGAAGCTAAAAGGCTCATCCGTCGGATTAAAGCTTCACCAACTTCCCAAAATGTTCTACGGTTTAACAGTTTTGTACTAGGCACCCAAAATTATTTTAAGCGAGCGACACATGTGAATCCGGAGTTCTCACGTCTTGCCTACGATTTAAAGTCGTTCATATACAACCGACTTCAACCGGTTGGGAAGCACGAACATCCAAGTAACCCACCTCCTCTATTTAAAAAGTTCTTCAGTGTAAATATGAAGACATTTAAAGTAGCTGAAGTTTACCTGTTCCAACTGGGAATTGTTAAAACGGTCAACTCGATGAACTTCAGCCCGAAGCTAACACCATATACGGAGGAAGGTCGGAACAAGTTATATAAAAAACTTCATCCTGATATCCAAAAGGAAATCAGTAAACTGATGAACTCTTATCTTCCTAATCGGTCAGTTGAATACACGGATAATAGAATAAGCCGATACAGTATGAAAATGGGGAAATGTGAAATTACAGGCTGGGATTTACAGGCATTTGAAGTGCATTGTCATCACTATCTCCCAAAGTCACTAGGAGGAAACGATAAGTTTCATAACCTGCGAATTCTTCATCAGGACATACACCGATTAATCCACCTTACTGACATGGAGAAGATAGAGTCATTCCTTAGTAAGCTCAACATCTCAAGACCCATTTTAAATAAAATCAATCAATACCGGAAGGTATGTGAACAGGAAAAAATCGTAATATCCTAATCGCCAATGTAACGAGGAACTTATAATCTAGTACAAATCAGTAGATGGAGCGCGGAATGCTGGGAAACTAGCACGTTCCGTGTGGAGCAGGGGAAAAGCCGGAGATAACTTCAAACGCTTACCTATTGCTACGATTGTTGAATAAGGTTTTTGTGTAATAAAAGAGATTTAGACTGTTTTCTGAAAAAATATCTTGTGGAAATATTTAGAATTTGACACAATTAATAATATATAAATTGTAAGTTTGAAGGGTGATTTTTATTTCAAGAACAGCTGATTACACAATACAGGGATTCTTATATCAATTTCACAAAACATTATTGGAAATTCAAAGCAAGCCATCTGAGGCGTTTGTTTCAATAGAAGGTATTATTGAAGATGTAGAGGTAGCCACTGCTGGTAGAACAGAAGCAATCCAATGCAAGTATCATGAATCTATTGATAAGTTCACGCTATCTCAGGTATATAAACCTATTATTCAGATGTTGGAACACTGGTATAATTCTGGAAATAAAGATAATGGCGTAACATACATACTTTATGCGTATTTTCCTCAAATGGTTGAGGAGAAAATAAACTTAACAACAGAAAATATTGAGGAAATATTATCTACTAAAAATGAGAAATTATCCATTAAAGCAGCAAACCTAAAAGGAAAAGTAAACATTAAAGAATTCTTAGAGAATTTTAAGTTTGAATTTGGTTATTCGATGGACGATATAAAAAAAGAAATTATCACGAACTTCATAGACTTAGGATTTAAAGAAGAGTATGTCGATAATTTAATATATCCAAATGCGGTGAATTTCATTGCAGAAACTAGTACACTCCATTCTGAAAAAGAAAGAACGATAAACATTGGGGAATTCTTAAAACATTTACAAAAAATAAAAAAAACAGCATTGTCAAAATGGACTCTATCCTTAAGGAATTTCCGATCAATATTACAAACTAGAAAAAAACAACTTAATGTAAATTTGCATCAAAATTCTAGACTAAGATACTTTATTATCAAAGAAGAATTCATAGAGGATTTTGATCAAAATATTGTAACTTTCATTAAGGAATATGTAGATAAATATCACTTTAAAATTGTACATGATAGAACACCGTTATTTTGCCTAGATTGTTCAGAACATAAATTTAATGAAATTTTAGTAAGGCTACGTCAGAAAAATGTAAAAGCAAACCATGGCTTGGTTGCATCTGATTGTTTTGATGAAGCATATTTCTTTGGAGACCCTATCATTAACTATAAAAAGAGCCAAATCATTAGTAGAGAATTTGAAATACGAATGTTACATATTAAACGGCATGAAATTTTGAATAGATATAAAGCTGATGATCTATTTATCCTATCAGATAATGATTATTTGCTTGATAGTAATGATGTTAACTATGAAAAAATTGAGCTTCGTGATTTTAATGCAATAAAATTTGTATTAGGAATGAGGGATACCTATGAGTAATGAAGTATTAGGTATTGTTATTGACAGTTCTCCGCTTGATATAGTAATAGAAGTTCAGGATGTTAGAACTTTCGAAAAGAATAAAAGCTTTTTACAGGTCGGCCAATATATTAAAATCCTCGATGGTAATTCAAAGCATATAATAAGTTCTATTTCAAATGTAAAGGCGATACACCAACTAGATAAAGATAATAATCCCTATTTCAGATTTAACATACATACTCAACCTGTGGGTGTGTTAAATAATGATGGAAACTTTAAAAGAGGGAATATGACATTACCAGTACCTACTGAACCAGCATATATAGTTTCCGAATCTGACATGTATAAAATTTTCAATGGCAATGGGAGTTATAACTTTCAGTTTGGTAAACTTATACAAAATAATGAAATCAATTTAATGATAGATGGTAATAAATTTTTCAGTAAACATGTTGGGGTTGTTGGATCCACAGGATCGGGTAAGTCAAGCACTGTTGCAAAGTTACTCCAAAAGAGCGTTGGGATTGAAGATAACATGAATACTAACAAAGAAGATCAAAAAAACAGCCATATAATTATTTTTGACATCCATTCTGAATATGCATCAGCTTTTTTTCTGAGAGAGGAAGAAAAATTCAATCTAAATATCTTAGATGTAAATAATATTAAACTACCTTATTGGCTAATGAACTCTGAAGAACTGGAAGACATGTTTATTGAAAGCAATGAATCAAATTCACATAATCAAGTATCACAATTTAGAAGGGCAGTAATATTAAATAAAAAGAAATACAACCCGGATTTGAATGATCTAACATACGATACACCAGTATATTTTAGTATGGAAGAAGTGTGTAAATATATTGAAAATCTAAACAACGAAATGATTAGTAAGCTAGAGGGGGAAAATTTGCCCAAACTGACTAATGGAGAATTAATTTCAGATCGGGTTAGTTATTTCGAAGATTTATACGAGTTTGTTCCCCAATCAACTGCAAAAGCTGATAAAGCTTCAGGTGGTCCTTACTACGGTGAATTTAATAGATTTATCTTAAGACTAAAAAATAAAATAGAGGATAAAAGGTTAAGCTTCTTATTTCAATCTCCTAAACAAGAAGACGACAAATTTGAGGATATAATAAAACAATTTATTGGATATTTGGATAAATCTAATATTTCAATTGTTGACTTAAGCGGTATCCCCTTCGAAGTACTAAGTATTACAGTTAGTCTTATCTCTAGGGTAGTTTTCGATTTTAGTTTTCATTATTCTAAAATTAGACATAGTGATCATTTATTAAATGATGTTCCAATAATGATAGTTTGTGAAGAAGCACATATTTATGTGCCCAATAATACAAGTGCTCAGTACAGATCATCGAAAAAATCCATTGAAAGAATCGCTAAAGAAGGAAGAAAATATGGTTTAAGTCTAATGGTAGTAAGTCAAAGACCATCAGAAGTTTCTGAGACAATATTTGCACAATGCAATAATTTCATTGCACTTAGACTTACTAATTATAATGACCAAAATTATATAAGAAGGTTGTTGCCGGACACTTCTAATGGGGTTGCTAACATACTTCCAAATTTATCTTCAGGGGAGTTTATTATGGTAGGTGATGCTGTAATAATACCTTCTGTTGCGAAAGAAGAAATGCCTAACCCTGCCCCAAAATCACAAAGCGTAGACTTTCATAATGAATGGCAAAAAAGTTGGGTCGGTGATTTAGGTTTTAAACACATAATTGAAAGATGGACAGGAAAGTAATACACCGTGGGAAATTAAAATCTCTCCAAAACCGGATGTTAAACTTTTAAATCCAGGGAGAAAATAAAAAAAACAAATGAATTATAACTGTTAATATATCTTGAAACTGAGTTTTCATTTAACTCGGAGCAATTGCTTAATAAATAGTTAGCGCTCTGTGGAGGTTTAGTGCAGCATTGCTGAAGACTTGAATTCAATATAAAAGAGGATAAAAAAACTGAAAATATAATTTTGAATGTTAGCTCTAGGACAATTTCAGAAGTGGTTAAACCGATCATCTTGTTTGAATTGTATAGTACTTTATAGGTGAGGCATTGTTATCATTATAGAGGTTTTTAGAATTGCATCCAACTAAGCTACACAACTTAATAATGTATTATAGAAATAAAGCCATTCCTCAATTGAGGAATGGCTGATTATCATATATTCTTGTTCGAGTAAAAATTATTTAATATTTATTAAATAGCCACTTCACAAAAATCCTCAGTCCCGTATTGCTAATCAAGATCCCAAATGCAAGGTAAACAATAAAACCAATAGTATACGGGTGATAATATTCTTTACTGTCGCTAGCTTCATTCCAAAACCAAATGTAAGTAGATACACTTAGATTGAAACTATTAAAAATAATAACCATGCCGATAGTTGTTAAAGTAAGTGCCAATATAAAGTGTTTAAATTCATTGGACATTTAATGGTATCCTCCTGTAGTTTCGTTATGAAATATAAAATATGAATTTATATTTTCATAAAATACCCCACATAGAAGATACAGATAACTGTTGAAAAAGTAAATGACTTTTTACTTGATTAAATAGAATATTCAAATTCAAAATTTAATTTATACTAAAGTTTGTAAACCATTAGAAAATAGATAGAAGTTGTTTATTCAATTATATCGGAGCGTTTGCTTAATAAAAGTAAGCGTCCTATATAGGTTTTGGGCAGCATTGTGGAAGACTCAGTCTCGAGATAATTATCATTTAATCGGGTATTTACAGAAACACGATCTATCCATTTTTTGGGGGAGCGTGTTTTTATATCTTTTAACTATATTTAATTTTTCGCTAGAAGCGTTTCTTTCATCTTTGACCAGGCTATGATTCCGGAAATAAACGGGAGGACGGCAACAAGGGCAATGGCCCAATTGACACTAATGATGTCTGCAATGATTCCTGCGATTAATGCACCAAAGGCGTATCCACTGTCCCTCCAGAACCTATAAACCCCCATGGATGTGGCACGCCATTCTGGATGAGCCACATCGCTTATGGAGGCGAGAATCGTCGGATAAACCATGGCCGTTCCTATTCCTAGTAGTGTTGCACCAATGATCCATAAAGAATAAGTATTTACGATTAAGATAAACCACAAAGATAATGCCTGAACAAACATTCCGGGCACGATTAGTTTTTTTCGTCCTATTTTATCGCTCCACAAACCGGTAAATAACTGAAACAATCCCCAGGCTGCTGGATAAATCGCGACCACTGTACCAATCTGTCCGACACTTAACCCGCCGGAAGTAAGAAAAATCGGGAAAAGTCCCCAGGCCATTCCGTCTTTTAAGTTTGTTGTCAGTCCAGCGAAGCTATTACTTGCTAAATTAGGGGTTTTCCATGACGTACGTTTGAAAACTTCCCATGTAGAAACAGGATCTGAACCTGCCTTCTGTTGTTTAGTCTGTGTTTTCACATGTTGGTCAGTATTTTGGACGATAAGAGATAAAATAAATCCAACGATGACGAGTGCGATTCCAATATAGAAAGGTTCCGGACTTAAAGAATAAGTAGAAGCGACATAACCCGATACAACTGCCATGATCGCAACACCGATATAGCCAGCGAATTCGTTAAAACCAACAACTAAACCTCTCTGGGTTGATTTGGCAAGATCGACTTTCATGTTAACGGTCATCGACCAAGTGAGCGCTTGGTTAATCCCTAACAAGATGTTTGCGACAATCACGACCCACCAAGCATGAGCGAAAATAACCATGATGGGAACGAATAAACCGATTCCCCATCCCAAGAGAAGCACTTGTTTTCTTCCTATCCGATCGGCGAGATCACCTGCGAAGAAATTGACGATCGCTTTTGAAAAACCAAAGCTGATAATAAAGGATAGTGCTGCACTCATGGATGCTAATCCGAACCGTTCTTCTCCTATAATCGGTAGAATGGTTCTCTCTAAACCGACCATCGATCCGACAAATAGGTTAATGACCACTAATAAAACAAATTGAGTAATGTTTTCTCTGACACCTACTTGAACATTTCCCAAATCATATTCCTCCTTAAAAAGAACCTGATCGAGTCATCAGGTTCTTTAGTCTGTTATTTTCCTTGATTTGTTTTACGTGTCTCCTTAAAGTTTTCTGGTTGAGGAGGCACGTCCTTGGTCATATGGTTGATAAATTCATCTTTGTTTTTTATTTGTAAAGCGTGGTTAAAGCGTTTTTCAAACCCAACGGTTGAGGCAGGTTTTCCGCTTAACTTGCGCCCGCATACGGAACCTGAAAACGCGCATGGATAAAGCTCGATATGATCATCTAGACTCGTAATCTTTTCAAGACTTTCATAAAGATTCGCTGCACCTTCTTCAAGAGAAGAGGCCAGTTCCGTACGCCCAGCATCTCCTACCATTAATGTGTGACCTGTTAATACAAACCACGGATCATCACCTCTCGTCGTATCTGTAACGAGAGTAGATAGATGTTCAGGTGTGTGACCGGGTGTGTGTAAGAAAGTTAATTTCGTGTTCCCTGCCATAAGTTCTTCACCATCTTCTACAGCAGTAAAGTCATAATCGGTATCAGCAGAACCGTGGAGAATATACTTTGCTCCACTTTTTTGCGCTAAAGAACGTCCTCCTGAGATGTGATCGGCATGAAGGTGAGTATCAATGACATACTCAATATTCATTCCTAAACGTTTAGCTTCTTCCATATAGAAATCAACTTCTTCTTGCTACGGGTCTACAACAACTCCTGATGCTTTACTACCGCATCCAAATAAATAGGAAACTGCGATAGGATTTGTGTGCACATATTGACGAAATAGCATTTCAATTCCTCCTTGATTTAGTGTGTTAAATTTTCTTTATACAGGTTCCATTCATGAATACCTGCTTCCAAACGTGCTGCTTCAAAGCCTTCTGCTTTCAAATACTCAACGGCTTCTGTTGCATAGACACAGTATGGGCCACGGCAATAAGCAATTACTTTCTTATTCTTTGGAAGGTCACGTATATAATCATTTAGCTCTTCCATAGGGATGGAAATCGCTCCATCTAAATGTCCATTTAAATATTCTGCTTTTGGTCGGACATCAATTAAAACGTGGCTTTCCTCTTCCTTACATTCTGCCCAATCTTCCAGCTCCAACGTTTCTAATTCATCGCCTCTCATAATAAAGTCTTTGCGTAGAAGGTTGACATCAGCAATTTGTTCTTCAGCAATGGATTTTATAGAGAATAGAAGGTCCGTTACCTTAGGGTTTGCGAGTTGATAAATGACAAAATTTTTATTTTTTTTGTAAATCACTAAACGAGCTTCCAGTAATGCCTGTAAGTGTTTAGATGTATTGGCCATAGACATTTTTGTTTCTTTAGATAAAACTTCGACGGATTTCGGTGATTGAGAGAGTAAATCGAGCAGTTCTAATCGTTTAGGGCTAGATAAAACCTTACCAATCCGAGCGAATTCGTTATAGATGGTATCTTTAAATGATCTTGCATTCATATTTAAATCCATCTCCTTATTTTTAACTATTTAACTGAATGGTTGAATAATATCATTATGAAAGAGGTTTTGTAAAGAATAATGAATGAGTAGGATATTGATGTGCGGTTTATCGTGTATAAAATTATTGACAATTGTTTCATTTCACTCTAGTCTAAAACTATTCAATTGTTTAGTTGAATGTTTAAGTAAGTGTGAAATTATACTTATTTGGTGTTTTTTTAGAATTTTTTTTGGGTGAAGGTAAAAAAGGAATCGGAAGGTGTTTTATGTGGCCGATAACATTCGTGATGCAGTTCAGGATTTTATAGCTTCTCCTGAAAAATTAAAAAAGATGTATAGAAAAGTATTAGTTGTTGTGAGTATATCGCAAATTTTTGGAGGGGCTGGCCTGGCAGCAGGTATTACTGTAGGGGCCCTTTTAGCTCAACAAATGCTTGGTAATGACACTTTTGCAGGGGTACCTGCAGCTTTATTTACTTTAGGGTCTGCAGGTGCAGCTTTAATCGTAGGAAGACTTTCACAACGATATGGACGTCGAACAGGTCTAGCAACGGGTTTTATTGTAGGGGGACTTGGTTCAATTGGAATTGTTTTTGCAGCCGTGTTGAATAGTGTAATACTGTTATTTGCTTCTTTGTTGGTCTACGGTGCAGGTACAGCTACAAATTTACAAGCTCGTTACGCAGGCACTGACTTAGCTAATCAGAAACAACGAGCAACTGCTATAAGCATTACGATGGTTATGACCACATTTGGGGCCGTTGCAGGTCCGAATCTAGTAGATGTTATGGGGGGAATTGCGCTTTTCATTGGTGTTCCGGCACTTGCAGGTCCATTTATTTTATCTGCTATAGCATATATCCTAGCCGGTCTGGTACTTTTTATTATGTTGCGTCCAGATCCACTAGTTATTGCAAACAAGATAGCAGTATATAATCAAGAAAATGAGTATGAAATTGATTTGGATTCTATTGATAAAACATTAAACAAAAGAGGACTTACGATCGGTGCTACAGTCATGGTTCTAACCCAAATTGTTATGGTCGCAATAATGACCATGACACCTGTCCATATGGGAAATCAAGGTCATGGCTTATCTGAAGTCGGAATTGTTATAGGTTTTCATATAGGCGCAATGTATCTCCCTTCACTTATAACAGGAGTCCTCGTTGATAAAATAGGACGAATAGCCATGAGTATAGCTTCAGGTATTACATTGTTATTTGCTGGTTTATTAGCAGCATTAGCACCAAGTGATTCTGTCGTTCTATTAGTAATCGCTCTTTCTTTACTTGGATTAGGGTGGAATTTTGGATTGATCAGCGGCACTGCTCAAGTTGTTGATTCGACAATGCCTGCCACTCGTGCGAAAACTCAAGGAACACTTGATGTTTTTATTGCATTAGCAGGTGCTTCCGGAGGTGCTCTTTCGGGAATGGTAGTAGCGAATACAAGTTTCACTACATTATCTTTAGGTGGCGGGCTTTTATCATTAGTTCTTATACCTGTTGTGATTTGGTCTCGCCGCAGTTAGGATAAATAATCGTCAAGTGCAACAAAGATGAAAAAAACAATTCTTATTATTATTGTAAAAGGTATGTTTGGTTGTGCTTTATATGATTCTACCATGTCAACAGATGATACCAACGAATTTTCAATATTTATAGATATTTAGTGTTGCCTCATTCATTATTACTTAGTAAAAAAAGTAATACCTACATTAAAAGAGTTGATAGAATCTACTAAAAGAATGAAAGAAGGTCAATATCCCAGACCTATTCAAGTGAATTCTAAGGATGAGGTGGGACAATTGATCAGTCATTTTAATGACTTAGTGAAACAATTAAAAGATACACAACAACATAGGGAAGAATTGATTTTAGATTTATCTCACGAATTTCGTACACCATTAACCAATCTAAAGGGCTACCTGGGTGCTTTAAAAGATGGTGTGATAAGTGGATCAAAAAATGTATCAATCCCTTCATAATGAATCAGAACGACTTATTCACATGGTTGAACAGCTTGAACAATTGAAGGAATGGGATTATTTCACTCAACAAACATACTCTGAGAAAGAACCTATGGATATGCAATTTCTAGTAGAGCAATCTGTTGGGATGTTTCGTTGGTCATTAAAGAATGCAGGAATTAAAGTGGAAATTCAAGCCGAATCAGGAATAGTTAATGTTTATAATGAGGGTATCCCACAAGTGATGAATAACTTGCTTGACAATGCTATTAGGTATTATGAAGGAACAGGACCAATAAGGGTAAAAGGGGAAATAGAAAAAGGAAGCAATATGTTATCTATCGGTGGTCCGGACAAACAATTCCAAGAGAAGCAAAAGAAAAAATATTCGAGAGATTATATCGTGTAGATTCTTCACGTGGAAGGGGTTATTCAGGGGGAACAGGACTTGGACTCGCTATATCAAAAGAAATCATTGAACACAATAAAGGTGAAATTGGCGTTAAGTTAGAAGGGAATTGTCACACTTTCACGTTCTCATTACCTGTTTGTAAATAAAATAATCACGATATTTTGAAGAGGGCATTCTTATGAGGTTGGTTGTGCTCATTCTTAAAAAAGGGAGCAATTCTGCAAAATCATAGCAACGTATATGTTGATGAACGATTTTCATTTATCGGTCCCAATTCCACAGAAAGAAATTCCCCCTTTTTTCATGAAAAGGGGAGTAAATGGTTGAGTTTAAAATGATTTAATGAGGAAGGAGCATATCGTTGACTATGAAATACAATAACATAGAGCTCGTTTAGTCAAGGGAAGGAGGAAATGAGGGGTAAAAAATAGGCTTGTGTATCTATTTACAGGAGAATTTTTTGCAGTTTTTACATTTACTTTTGTGTATTATTACTTTTTTTCCCTAAACAACAGCTATTCATTAATTTATGTATTGTTCACCTTGAACTTCATCTTTCATATCTAATTAACCAAATAAAAAACTGAAGATGGAAGAAGTCTTCAATTGCTAAGGGAATGAACAACATAGAAAATTAGAATAGAAGTATTGACTAACTTTTTTATAAACTATAGCAGCTAATATAAACTAGTCGATCTTTATTCAAGATCAACCAGATAAATTTAAGCCTTTAACTTAATCAGGTAATGGTAATAAAACGAGTGAGACGGGGGTGAATAAAATAAGCTGTACGATGCTGTTAGCCACTGTTAAAGCGTAACGTTTTTTTATTTAAACACCATATAGAATAATTCATAAAAATATTTCATGTTTAAGTCTATAAGCTAATTGGTAATAGTACTAAGGAGGTTGATTGAATTTATTGTTCAACTGGGTTTGACAATATACCCGTAGGGGTATATAATGGCATCACTGTTTAACAAACAATATTTTATATTTTTTTATTCTCTCTTATACCCACTGGGGTAATTATAATCTTTATTATCTTTGGGAATGAGTAATAATCTATAATCAAGGAGGTAAGAAACATGAAGGAAATTAAACCAGATGAAGTAGCAAAGAAAGTAAATAGTAATGAGAGTGTAAGTATCATTGATGTGCGTGAGGACGAAGAAGTGGCTCAGGGTAAGATTTCTGGCGCAACTCATATTCCTTTAAGTGAATTACCAGATCGTCTTGATGAAATCAATCAATCAATAGAACATATCATGGTTTGCCGTTCAGGTGGACGAAGCGGAAAAGCATACCAATTATTAGATGAACAAGGCTACAACGTCCGGAATATGACAGGCGGCATGCTTGAATGGAAAGATGAAGTCGATAAATAAAGGAGGATTCAAGATGAGTGTTGTTGCAAATGAAACATTGGACGCAAAAGGGTTGGCTTGTCCGATGCCAATTGTAAAAACAAAAAAAGCAATGAAAAATTTGGGTCCAGGTCTAGTTATTGAAGTTCAAGCAACTGATAAAGGATCAACTGCAGACATTAAAGCATGGTCCGAATCCACAGGACATCACTATTTAGGGACTGTGGAAGATGGAGAAGTATTGAAGCACTATATAAGAAAAGCAAGTGAAGGAGAAACGTCTGAAGAAAAAAAACATGAAGATGTTCTTGATTTAGATGGTCTTCGCAACAAGATAGATGGAGAAGAAAACATTTCGATCCTAGATGTACGTGAACCGGCTGAATATGCATTCGGACATATCCCAGGAGCAGTTAATATACCCCTCGGGGAATTAGAAGAACGTTATGAAGAACTAAACAAAGGTGATGAGATCCACGTTATTTGCCGTACAGGTAACCGTAGTGATTTAGCTGCGCAAAAGTTAAGTGAAAAAGGCTATAAAAACGTGAAGAATATTGTGCCAGGGATGTCTGAGTGGCAGGGACCTACAAAGAAAAATAACTAAATTATTTTTAAGTGGAGGAATTTATAATGGCTAATACAAAAGTAGCAATTATCGCATCGAACGGAAGTCTCTTTGACGCGTATAAAGTATTAAATGTGGCAACAGCTGCAGCAGCTTCTGATGCAGCTGTTGGTATCTTTTTTACATTTGAAGGTCTTAATTTAATTCATAAAGAAGGACACAAAAACTTACCAATTCCTGAAGGAAAAGAGCACTTCCAGGAAGGGTTTGAAAAAACAAACGTACCTTCAATCGAAGAGCTTATTGGTGTTGCACAGGAGTTAGATATTAAATTAATCGCTTGTCAGATGACAATGGACGTTATGGGGCTTGAAAAAGAAGAATTCGTTGATGGAATTGAAGTAGGCGGCGCAGCCTCATACATTGACTATGCGAAAGATGCTAATATCTCTTTAACATTCTAAACAAAGGAGGAATTCGGCTTGTCTGTTAAGACGATTACAACAAATGAAATAGCAAAAAAGGTTGTCAATAACGAAGAAACAACAATACTAGATGTTCGAAACACTGATGAATTTGATGATTGGAAAATTGAAGGTGGAAAAGTAGATGTTATTAATGAACCGTACTTTAATTTACTAGATGGAATTGAAGATGTAGAAGATAAACTTGGTAAGAATCAGGAAATAATCGTCGTCTGTGCAAAGGGCGGCTCCTCACAAATGGTAGCAGAAATGTTCGATGAAGCTGGTTTTACAGATGTTTATTCCCTTGAAGGCGGAATGAAAGCATGGAGTGAACATTTAGAGCCGACAAAAATCGCAGATCTTACTGGCGGTGGAAGCCTATATCAATTCGTACGCCTAGGAAAAGGGTGTCTATCGTACTTTATTGAATCTGATGGCGAAGCTGCGATTGTCGATGCCAACAGAATGATTGGTAATTATGAAAAATTCGCTGAAGAAAAGGGTGTGCAAATCAAGCACTTGATCGATACCCACCTTCATGCTGATCATATCTCAGGTGGACGTAGTTTGGCAGAAAAAGCTGGTGGAACATACAATCTTCCTCCAAAGGATGCTACAGAAGTGACGTTTGAATATCATCCACTTGAAGAAGGTAACGATATAGTTGTGGGAAATACGACTATGAAAGTTCAGCCATTGTACTCACCTGGTCACACAATTGGAAGTACGTCGCTCATTATCGATGATCAGTATCTTCTAACAGGAGACATTCTATTTGTTGAGTCCATTGGACGACCTGACCTTGCAGGTAAAGCAGAAGACTGGGTAAGAGATTTACGTAACACGTTATATAAACGTTATAAAGAGCTTTCAGATGACTTGATCGTATTACCTGCACACTTCTCATTCTCTAGTGAATTAGGTGAAGGTGGACAAGTATCTGCACGTTTAGGAGATCTTTATGAGAAGAACGCAGGTCTTCGGGTTGAGGATGAAGAGAAGTTCAGAAGTATGGTGACGGACAACCTTCCACCGCAACCTAATGCTTATGAAAAAATCAGAAAAACGAACATGGGGAAAGTAACCCCTGATAATGAAGAACAGAGAGACATGGAAATTGGGCCAAACCGCTGTGCGGTTCACGGATAATAAGGAGGATACCAATGGAATCAACTAAAGTATTAGACGCAAAAGGACTGGCATGCCCTATGCCGATCGTTAAAACTAAGAAATCAATTCAGGAATTGAACTCAGGAGAAGTATTAGAGGTTCATGCGACAGACAAAGGTGCAAAAAGTGATATTGCAGCTTGGGTGAAATCTGGAGGCCATGAACTACTACAAGATACAGAAGAAGATGGAATACTAAAATTCTGGATTAAAAAAGCATAAAAAAATAATAAGGGCCCATTGGGTCCTTATTTAAATAAGAAGGTGAAAACATGGAAATGGAATATAGTATTTATTTCTTAACCGTCATCTTTCTAATCGGCTTTGTCGGTTCCTTCGTATCTGGAATGGTAGGAATTGGTGGATCGATTATCAAGTACCCTATGCTGCTCTATATCCCGGCATTATTAGGACTTTCCGCCTTCACTGCCCATGAAGTGGCAGGTATTAGTGCAGTCCAAGTCCTGTTTGCTACAATTGGTGGTGTATGGGCATATCGAAAAGGCGGTTATTTAAACAAAACATTGATCATCTACATGGGGATTAGCATTTTGATCGGTAGCTTTATCGGTGGATTTGGCTCAAAATTCATGACAGATGGTGGCGTAAATCTCGTCTATGGCATACTTGCTACCATTGCTGCGATCATGATGTTTATTCCTAAGAAAGATAATGATGATATGCCGATGGATCAAGTAACCTTTAACAAATGGTTAGCAGCTTTTTTTGCATTTCTAGTCGGTATCGGAGCTGGAATTGTTGGGGCAGCAGGTGCTTTTATTCTTGTCCCAATCATGCTGTTAGTTTTAAAAATCCCAACTCGTATGACGATCGCATCATCACTTGCAATAACATTTATTTCTTCCATAGGTTCGACGGCAGGTAAAGTCTTTACTGGACAGGTATTGTTTATTCCTGCAGTGGTCATGATCGTAGCAAGCTTAATTGCTTCTCCATTAGGAGCGAACTTCGGGAAGAAAGTAAATACGAAAATTCTCCAGATTATTTTAGCACTATTGATTTTGGGAACCGCGATCAAAATCTGGATAGAGCTTTTAGGATAATTCATAGTCAATTGTTAAAACCGTTACGCGTTTTATTAAAAAAAGTAGCGGTTTATTTTTAGATAAGGTGAATGGTAATAAAGTAGCGGCTTCGAGTAATAGGGGGCAAACAAAAGAATAGCATTTTTTATTGAAAATACATGAAATCTGCATAAAGTACGGGGATAAGACTAATAGCTTGTAATTTACAAGAGATAGAATCTAATATTAGAAGTTTTAAAAGGAGTGGATCAAGATGATGAACGGTGGCGGAATGGGTGGAATGGGAGGTGGCTTCTTTGGTTTTGGCTTCCTTTTTATTCTTATCATTATTACAATAATCGTTGTCGTTTTTTGGATGAGGAATCCGGGATCAAGTAGTAAGTCTTCTTCAACTAATTCTGCGGAAACGTTAAAAGAACGTCTCGCGAAAGGTGAAATTACAGAAGAAGAATATGACCGGTTAAAAAGGAAACTTAATAGCTAATTTATAATGTTAAAAATATCCTGGAGTTCATCCTTAAATGATGAACTCCATATTAACGTCAACAAAACCATATAAGAGGTGAAACGGAATGAAGCGAAAAGTAATCGGATCAATCTTAATCGTCACTCTACTCGTTATTGGTGGAGCGGTCTTTCTCAACTCTCCTTTCTATAGTAGTGGAGGTTCAACCTTACCTGAGGGGGTTACACAAGGGGAGACGAGTATTCTAGAAGTGAATGCACAGGGGCCAGAGGATCGACCTGTAAAGACGTTCAACCTAATTGCAGAGGAGACTGAATGGGACATCAGTGAAGGTAAGAAAGTCAATGCGTGGACGTACAACGGGACGGTGCCTGGGGAACCTTTGCGTGTTACAGAAGGAGATTTCATTCGAATTAATTTAAAGAACGAATTGGATGTGCCAGTCACAATTCACTGGCACGGGATGTTACTGCCAAATAAAATGGATGGTGTTCCAGGGCTCACACAGGATGCTGTACAACCAGGAGAGTCATTCACATATGAATTTATTGCCAATGATGCGGGAACATACTGGTATCATTCGCACCAGCATAGTTCTAAACAGGTGGATAAAGGTCTATATGGTTCACTAGTGATTGAAGAGAAGCAAAAAGAATATGAAAAAGAGGAGTTTTTCATCCTTGATGAATGGGCCGTCAACCAGGAGAAAAGAGACATCACGAATATGGGTGGCATGATGAAGGGCGCTATGTCAGGGAACGGCGAAGCTGATACCGAACAGATGTATGATACCTTTACAGTGAACGGAAAAGCGGGACAGGCCGTTGAACCACTTGTTATGAAAGAAGGAGAAACGGCAAGATTGCGCTTCGTCAACGCAGGTTACCAGCAACATCAATTGGTGTTCCCTGAAAATGCAATGAAAGTGATCGAAGTTGATGGTGAAAAGGTTAAGAATTCAGGTGGTACCTCGAACGTACTAGAAATCGCGCCTGGCGAACGGATCGATGTAGAATACACAAGACAGAGTAGTAAAGCTACAATAATTAAAGAGAACTCTAATCGAGAAAATGCAGATGATATGGTAATCCCTGTTGTCTCCAGTGAAGAGGATGCTTCTGTTCCAAGCAATCAATCGATTTCATCCTCTGGCTCTGATGTTGCAACTGGCACTTCATTTGGAAGTGAAGAGGTGATTTTTGAAGAAGTACCTGAACCTGACGTCACGTATAATATGGACTTGAACATGGGAATGGACATGGGGGAAGGTGTAGCTTTTCAAATTAATGATCAGGTCTTTCCGGATACCCCTCCTATCGACGTGAAAGAGGGAGATATCGTTAAGGTGAAAATAACGAATACAGGAAATATGAATCATCCCATGCATTTACACGGCCATCGATTCCAGGTAGCCTCAAAAAATGGCAACAAATATGATGCACCGCGTGTAAAGGATTTAATCCACGTTAAGCCAGGAGAAGAATACACAATCTACTTCAAAGCTGATAACAAAGGAGAATGGTTGTTTCACTGTCATGATAACAACCACGCTGCTCGTGGAATGGTAACAATCGTAGATTACAAAGGTGTCTATTCACCTTTCGAGCTTAGTGGAGAGCACAATAACCAGCCAAATTAAAATTGTTTCTGGATGACTTCGGTATAATATCGGGGTCCTTTTTATTTGATAATAATATTCTCTTTGTTACGTAGAAGAGTTCTGAAACAATCCAAGATACCATGACTAACGATAAAGCCTTTGCGATTATAATTGGAATAACATATAAATCGGTAGTGATTGTAAGAGTGGTAGAGTTTAATTGTCAAGGGAGCGAGAGATTTATAGATCAGTTTGATTCAATCATAGTTTTTGTCTTAAAAAAACATATTTTCTGCACATTAAATTCATACTCTGAAGGCAATATTTTCTTGAGCCATCACATTACGGTATAATAAAAGGAAGATAACGGAAGTAGGAGGAGTACTATGAAGAAGAATATAAGCGCAATAGCCTTTACACTTTTTATACTCTCATTATTTTTGGTTGCATGCGGTAATAATGAAAACATGAATGAGGGTACAAATACGGGATCTTCAAACATGGATTCTGATTCAGGAGAAAGTATGGACAGCATGAATCATGCAGAGTCTAGTGACATTCCAGAAGGCTTAAAGGAAGCAAACAACCCAACATATGAAGTTGGTAGTAATGCCATCATCACAGCAAATCATATGAAAGGGATGGACGGTGCTGAGGCTACGATCAAAGGTGCTTATCAAACGACAGCATATGTGATTTCGTATACACCTACTTCCGGTGGTGAAAAAGTAGATAACCACAAGTGGGTCATACAAGAGGAAATAGAAGAAGCTGGCGGTGAAAATTTAGAAGAAGGAATGGAAGTTACCATTACGGCTTCACACATGGAGGGTATGAACGGAGCTAAAGCCATCATCGATTCGGAAAATTCTACCACTGTCTATATGGTAGATTATATGCCTACTACAGGTGGAGAGGAAGTAACCAATCATAAATGGGTTACAGAATCTGAACTAACCGTTAAATAGAGTGAAATTATTCTAGCCCTGTTTTTTATCATGCATCTATTCTGCCTTAAAAAGTGGAACAATTAACATTTTGCACATATTCTCAATAATTATTTGTTAGAGTATTTGTGAATGTGAATACAGGAAAAAGGATGGTCATGATTTGAAAACAAAATGGTTTCCTTTAATAGGAACAACAATCTTACTAATTAGTGCAGGATGTCAGAATGATGAGGAAACAAAAACGGAAGAAAACACTGAAGTAGTTCAAGTCGAAGAGGGAGAAGCAAAGCTTGTTTCATTAAAAGAGTCTAATTTATATGGGGAATTACAAGATAAAAAAATAGAACATGTTCATGGGATCGGATACCCTGGCAATCGCAATGAATTATTGATTGCGACTCACAATGGACCCCTCATCAATTATGAGGATACATGGTATGAAGCGAAAGAAAATAAAAATGATTACATGGGGTTTAATGCGGTATCTGATGGATTTTATAGTAGTGGCCATCCAGGAGTGGGATCAGACCTTCTAAACCCGATGGGGCTAATTAAAAGTACGGATAGAGGAAATACGATAGAAGAGCTAGGGTTCCAGGGAGAATCAGACTTCCATTACCTCACAGTAGGTTATGAGAGTCATGCTATCTATGCAGTGAATCAAGAAAAGAATAGTGAGATGGATATTGGAGTTTATTTTAGTGAAGATGCAAAAGAATGGGAACAAGTTCAGCTAAAAGGGACTCCTAATCAATTATCTGGAATAGCGACTCACCCCGTTGAATCAAACGTACTAGCAATAACATCTCCAACTGGTTTATATTTTTCAAGTAATAAGGGAAGTTCTTTTGAGCGTGTTTCTGATGAAGTAGCTGTAAGCTCAGTCTCATTTATGGGAAACCAACTTGTTTATGCTAAAGAAAATAACAGGTTAGTTATTCAAGATCTTAGTATGGGGGATGAGAAGGAGTTACCAATGCCAAATGATGAAATTGAAATGATCGATCATATCGCTGTGAATCCTCAAAATGAAAAAGAGATTGTTTTTCATACCACAAACGAATCGATTTATCGAACGACCAATCTAGGGGAAGAATGGGAACAACTCGTTAAAAAGGGGAAATCGCTGATTAAGCGGGGCTGAAGTAAGGAGCTTAAAATGTATGATGTTTTTAATTCATTAAGTCAAATTCTTAGTGGACCTCTGACTACACTGGCATACCAGACTAATTCGATTCCTTTGTTATCAGCTTTCATTCTTGGAGTGCTTGGAGCGACCGCGCCTTGCCAGTTTACAGGAAATATTGGCGCGATTACGTTCTATGGGAGTCGTTCATTTCAAAAAGGAATTGCCTGGAGCGAAGTATTTTCATTTATTTTAGGTAAAATCGTTGTTTTCTCAAGCTTGGGCTTAATCGTTTGGATCCTTGGGCAAGAGTTTCAGCAAAGCCTCACAAAGGTTTTACCAGTAGCAAGGAAATTATTCGGACCTCTCGTCATTTCAATAGGTTTATATCTGTTAGGGGTATTTAAAATGAACTGGAGTGTAAAGCTTGGTGAGGTTCCAGAAAGATTTCTGAAGAAGGGCAAATGGGGAGCTTTTCTAATGGGAGGAAGCTTTTCGTTAGGATTTTGTCCTACAATGTTTTCGTTGTTTTTTATATTACTTATGCCCCTTGTTCTTGCAAGTCCGTATGGTGCATTCCTCCCGGCTACTTTCGCGATAGGCACGTCATTGCCGTTCATGTTCGCGATGTTCTTGATCTGGTATTTCGGATTAAGTGGCGCCTTTCTTAAAAGGAGTAAAAAAATTGGAGTTACTTTACAAAGAATTGCGGGAATTACACTTATTGTGATTGGGCTCCTCGATGCGATCACGTACTGGTTCTAAAAAGTTTTATGAAAAAAGGGAGGGAAATATAAATGGGAAAGACAGTAGTCACGGTTTATACAAGGCCAACTTGAGGTGATTGCCAAAAGTTGAAAGAGTTTCTTTCAAATTCATCGATATCTTTTGAAGAACACGACGTATCCTCTTCTCCCAATGAAGAAAAAGGCATGATTAAACAATTTGGAAATCGAATCGTCCCGGGAATAATTATCACTGTCGTTTCGTTATTGGAATTAAAAAGAAAAGAATACAAATTTACCGGTTTTGAAAACAATGAAGAAAGGATCAAATCTCTTCTTCTCTAAAGAACTAATATTAAAGGAGCTGTCCATCTTCGGAGGGACAGCTCCTTTTCATAGTCAGAGTACAAAATGTAAGATAAACCCAATACTTACAAATAAAATAGAAGCATACGTAACAATATTCATAAATACTGAATCTTTATGATGATGATTCATGTGCATTCCGCTGTTTGACTTCTTAAACTTACGGTTTAATCCAAGAGCTACGATGGTTAATCCGATGAACAACATGTTAAACCAGAACGTGTAGTTAATCTTGAAAGGATTTTCCTTCATAATCTGCTTCGCAGAGTCAGGCAATATACCTAGGGCAGAAAACGCGCCATGCAGGGTTAATGCTGTAATAACAATAGCGATAAAGAAAACACCTGCTATATACATAGCTGTTTTCTTACCATAGTATTTGGCATTAACTTTAACAATCGGAGGCACCATTAAGTCCGAATAAATGAAGGCCATGATTCCTCCGAACGTCACACCACTTGAAGCAATGATCGTTGCAATAGGAATATTCCCCATCGAACCAATGAATGTCAAAGCCGCGGCAAATGGAGCGATAAGTACATTTTCAAGGAGTTTCCAAAAACCGATGTTATCTTGATTGGCCAAGAAAATGGTTTTCCAAACACTTTCGGGTACAAAAGCTTTCATTATTCCAGCAACAGTAAATCCGATAATTATCTCTTTCCATACCATCTGCCAATTCATCACGAACTCCATGCCAACCTGGTACCAGCCTTTTTTACTTTTTATCTTTTCTTTCCAGTTAAATTCTTCTTTCTCCTCATCATCAAGACGATCACGAGACTCTTTGACTAACTTTTCTGGGTATGTAACTTTCACAATACCCCACATAATAAGGATAAGGAGAATTCCTCCAATGATTTCTGCTATTACAAATTGCCAACCCAGGAAAATATAAATTAGAATACCTAATTCCACAACTAGGTTCGTGGATGCAAAGAGAAAGGCGAGGGTAGGAATAAAATGAGCTCCTTTTTTGAATAAACTCTTTCCTGCAGCTAGTGCTGCAAATGAGCAAGAGGAGCTAATTCCTCCAAACAGGGCAGATAAACTAACAGATTTTAAGCTATCGTCACCCATGTACTTCACCATCTTATCTTTTGAAACGAATGTCTGGATCATCGAACTGATTAAATATCCTAGTACAAAAGCCCAACCAGTTTTCCAGAAAAAACCGACTGATGAGAAGGCAGCTTCTCCGATTTTTTCAAGCATTGTGAATCCCTCCTGAAATAGTTTAATTAATATGTTCGCTATGAACGATCTTTTAAGGTGTTACCCATAAATTATAGCGTTTAAACAATTACCCTATGAGGGTATAAAAAATTAAGTGCGGTTAAGTCTAATACAGTATAAGATAATTAAGATTTATATCTTGACTATAATACCTAACGGGGGTATATTATAGTTAAAATAGAAAAAAGGAGATGAACTGAATGAATGATGATTTGGACCTTGATCTTCCGCTTCAACCGGATAAACAGCCTTCTGAGGACAGAACGGAAGAAGAGAAGCAACAATTACAAAATCGCTTGAAGCGAATAGAAGGGCAAATTCGTGGAATTCAGAAAATGGTCGGTGATGATCGCTATTGTGTTGATATTCTTATTCAACTATCTGCCATTCAAGCAGCTTTGAAAAAAGTAGGATATTCCTTACTTGAGAGACATACTAAAACGTGTGTAGCGAGCTCGATTAAAGAAGGAAAAGGTGATCATCAGATAGAGGAATTGATGAAAGTAATCCAACAATTCTCCAAATAAGAAGGTGATGAAATGGATGGTACGAAAAAAGTTTCATTCGATATAACTGGTATGACCTGTGCTACATGTTCTCAGCGTATAGAAAAAGTCCTAAACAAAATGGACGGTGTTGAAGCTAATGTGAATCTCGCGATGGAAAGAGCTGATGTTCAATTTGATGAACAACAAGTTAAAGCTTCTGACATCGTAAATAAAATAGAAAAGCTCGGTTATGGTGTTCGTAAAGAACAAGTTGAACTAGACATACATGGTATGACCTGTGCTGCCTGTTCGACTAGAATCGAAAAAGGGTTGAATCGTACCTCTGGAGTAGATTCAGCATCAATAAACCTTACGACAGAATCAGGAATTGTGGAGTATCAGCCAAGTGAGGTTACGGTAGATGAGATCATTCAGAAAGTAAAGAAATTAGGATACGATGCAATCGTTAAGAAGGATCGCGAAGAGAAGAAATCGCATAAGGAAGAAGAAATAAAGAAGAAGAAGGTAAAGCTCGGTATATCGATCTTGCTTTCATTGCCACTGCTTTACACCATGATTGCTCATCTTCCTTTTGATGTTGCTCTTCCATTACCTGAACTCTTTATGAATCCATGGTTTCAATTCCTATTAGCTACACCTGTACAGTTCTATATCGGTGCTCCGTTTTATGTCGGAGCTTATCGCGCACTCATTAATAAAAGTGCAAACATGGATGTTCTCGTTGCACTAGGGACATCTGCTGCCTACTTTTATAGTGTAGTGGAAGGCATTCGACTACTTATTACACCAGGGTATAATCCTGAATTGTATTTTGAAACGAGTGCTATATTGATTACCCTTATTCTTGTCGGTAAGTTGTTTGAAGATCTTGCTAAGGGTAGGACGACTCAGGCGATCACAAAGCTTCTTAACTTACAGGCGAAAGAGGCTAGTGTCATCAGAGATGGTGAAGAAGTGAAGATTCCTGTTGACCAGGTGGTAGTTGGGGATACTATTATCGTTCGGCCGGGTGAAAAGATCCCTGTAGATGGTACCGTCCAAAAAGGGAAATCGTCCGTAGATGAATCGATGATTACCGGAGAGTCGATACCAATTGAAAAGACGGATGGTGATGCCGTCATCGGTTCGACTATGAATGAAAATGGTACATTAACGTTAACGGCAGAAAAAGTAGGGAAAGATACTGCATTAGCAGGTATCATCAAAATTGTAGAAGAAGCTCAAGGCTCCAAAGCACCTATTCAAAGAATGGCAGATATTATCTCTGGGATTTTTGTTCCAATCGTTGTAGGGATCGCAGTCGTAACCTTTCTCGTATGGTATTTATGGGTGAACCCATACAATCTACCACAAGCACTTGAAGTGGCGATTGCCGTTCTAGTTATTGCTTGTCCATGCGCACTTGGACTAGCGACACCTACTTCGATCATGGTTGGCACAGGGAAAGGTGCTGAAATGGGTGTACTATTCAAAGGTGGCGAGTATCTTGAGGGCACACACAAAATCGATGCAATTCTTCTAGATAAAACGGGAACGATCACAAAAGGGAAACCGGAAGTGACGGACTTCACTGTTTTTGAAGGAAATGAACAAGGGGTCTTAGCCTCTCTTGTTGCAGCAGAAAAAGCTTCTGAGCATCCACTTGCAAGGTCGATTGTCCAATATGGTGAACAGAGGAAAATTAAATTGGAAGAGGCAGAGAGTTTCGAGGCGATACCTGGCCACGGAATTACGTCTATGATCGATGGCAAAAGGGTTCTAATCGGAACCAGAAAACTAATGAAACGTGAGAATGTGGAGTATACTCATCATGAAGATCAGATGGCAGCCTATGAAACAGAGGGGAAAACTGCCATGTTCATCGCCATTGAGCAAAACGTTATGGGTATCATCGCTGTTGCTGATACAGTGAAAGAAACATCGAAACAAGCGATCCATGAATTGCGAGAACTTGGTATCGATGTTTATATGATTACTGGTGATAATAAACGAACGGCAGAAGCGATTGGAAAGCAAGTAAATATCACTGGTATATTTGCAGAAGTTCTTCCAGAAGACAAAGCAAATAAAGTAAAAGAATTACAGGGTCAAGGGAAACGAATTGCTATGGTAGGTGATGGTATTAACGATGCGCCAGCTCTTGCGACAGCTGATATAGGAATGGCGATCGGTACTGGCACAGATGTTGCGATTGAGACGGCCGATGTTACCCTCGTCGGTGGGGATTTAGACCATATTCCAAAAGCAATCAACTTAAGCCGAAAAACAATGACAAACATTCGTCAGAATTTATTCTGGGCATTATTCTACAATTCGATCGGGATTCCGATCGCTGCACTCGGTCTATTAGCACCGTGGGTAGCTGGTGCCGCAATGGCTTTCAGTTCAGTATCTGTAGTTACGAACTCACTTCGTTTGAAGCGAGTTAAAATATAATCTCATTCTTGGAAGGAGTTTTTCTTAATGGAACAATCAACAATCACTATCAAAGGGATGACATGTAATCACTGCAAAACGGCGGTTGAAACGGCATTAACTGAGTTAGATGGTGTGTCAGGAGTAGAGGTAGATGTGAAAAAAGGTAAAGCAGATGTATCATACGATTCATCAAAGGTTACTGTTTCTGATATGAATGAAGCAGTCGAAGATCAAGGATATGACGTGGTATAGCTGTAAAAGCTAACGGAAAAGTAGGTATTTAACGATCTTCCTAATTCATTCACAGATTCTCGACATTTTTAAAGTATAGTAACAGACAACATATTTAAACCATAATGAAGGGAGAAGATAGTCGTGAAATTCGATTTTACGCTCAAAACATCTTTAGCAATTGATGAAGTTGTAAGTTCACTTGAGCAATCGCTTAAAGAGGATGGATTTGGAGTTCTCTGGGATTTTGATTTAACAGGTAAGCTTCAGGAAAAGGGCATGGATTTCAATACGCCATATCGTGTACTTGAAGTATGCAATCCTAAAGAAGCTGAACGTGTGCTGAATGAAAATAAAATGGTCGGATACTTCTTGCCTTGTAAAATTGTCGTCTACGAAGAAGATGGTGAAACATTTGTTGGTCTGCCAAGGCCAACTGCTTTAATTGATTTTATTAATAATCAGAAATTGAGCGACATAGCGAGTGATATTGAAAAACGTTTAACGACATCCATTGAAACTGCGCTTTTTTCCAGTCGATAGTGTTTTCTGTCTATCCTGTTACGTTACTGATGTCTTGTGGTAAGGCTCACGTTTTTGAAGCATGTGATAGACAATAGTAAGCATTCGATGCCACACGGCAACGAGTGCTTTTTTCTTTCTTCCTCTTGAGGCTAATAACAGCAGACGATACCTAATCGTTTGTTTCGACTTTTTGAGACGGCCCAGTCAGATTCACATAAGGCGGTTTTAATATGAGGATTACCTTTGATAGATTGGGTGCTTTTTCTTTTTCCAGCACTTTCATGATTTCCTGGTGATAATCCTGTCCAGGAAGCAAGGTGTTTGGCCATTGGGGATTGGCCCATGGCCACCCCTATTCAGTGATAATGATGGTAGCTGTGTCTTTTTTGATTCCAGGCATTATGATCAGAAGGTTCACTTCTTCTTGTTACTTCTAGAGCTGGTCAATTCGTTTTTCTATTTCTGAAATGAAGTTTTCTAAATATGCCAGATGCATCCAGGATTGTTTAATAGAAAAGGGCAGGCGATCTGTTAACGTTTAAAATAATGAATCACCACCCAGGAATGAAAAAAGAAAGAGAAGCAAAACAACTATTCGATTCAAGTATTGATGGTATTTTTATATTCAATGATAAAGGGTACTTATGTGATATGAATCCTGGTGCACAGGATTTGAGTGGATTGGATGAGTCTAAAAATGGGTTGGTATATCATTTTAACAATAGAATCGTTAGAAATTGAGTAAAGGCTGAACGAATCGACGTTCAGCCTTTACTCCTACATCTAAAATCCAGTAAATCCATCAAAAAAACGCCCAGCTAAAAATGAAGTTAATTTCGTCATGAAATCAAAGTATAAAAGAACGCCCATCAACATCATTGTGAAACCACCTATTTTGATTATTTTGCGGTTGTATTTCTTTATCCATTTCATTCTGCCAATAAAAAAAGACATTAATAGAAAGGGGACTGAAAATCCAGCCGTATAAGCAATCATATAGATTAATCCTTGACCTGGGTTCGAAATTCCTAACGCAATTACCGCAGCTAGTATAGGACCTGTGCATGGGGTCCATCCGGCAGCGAAACCCATTCCAATCAAACTAGAACCAACGTAACCAGAAGGCCGATTTTTAAGAGTGATTTTCTTTTCACCCATTAAAAATGTAGGCTTATAAATCCCTACGACTACCAACCCAAAAAAGAAGATGATAACAGCGCCAATCTGTCTAATTAGATTGTTATATTTAATAAAAAGAGTCCCTATTAAGGATGTTGATAGACCTAGTACGACGAAAATGATGGAAAATCCCAGTAAGAAAGAGAGGGTGTGAAGAATTGCCCTGCGCTGTAACATCCCATTTCCTTCTTTGATTTCATCTACAGAAATCCCAGTAATATATGAAAGAAAAGCAGGGTATAAAGGTAGACAACAGGGAGAAATAAACGAAAGCAAGCCCGCTCCGAACGCCAGAAAGATACTCACATCAACCACGACTTCACCTCCAAACTTTAATAAATAGACTTTCTACTAATAACTTTAAAATCATATATTGGACTTGACTTTTGTTCAATCTGTCTTTCTTCAATATCAAACCAATTATACCCATATAGGGGTATAATTCAACAAGGGAAATTTAAAACAATGGACGATCAGAACATGTCTTTCTTACGATGAGACTGAATGATATGCATACTGGCAGGGAGTGGCTGTTTATTCTTTAAAAACTTAAAATGGCAAAACTGCATCATTTCTACATAATTATTTAGTAATCTATCTCCAAATCCATTAATGATAAAAGAAGATCAAGGGAGTGATGATTGACAGAACGTTCGTTTATTCAAATGATATAAAACGAGAATATAGTAGGAAAAGGAAGTGCTTTAGATGGAGTCTACCATTCAACCACTAAGTCGTATTGCAATTGAAGTAGGTCCAGTCACCGTTTACTGGTACGGAGTAATTATTGCATTTGGTGCATTTCTTGGATTATCTTTTGTTCTGAAGGAAGCTGAACGATTAAGTTTTAATAAAGAAATATTTATAGATTTAATCTTATATGCTGTTCCTATATCAATAATATTTGCGAGAATCTATTATGTACTATTTAGCTGGGATTACTATAAAGATAATCCAGGAGATATTATTGCAATATGGGAAGGCGGTATCGCGATCCATGGAGCTTTAATTGGTGCTGTCTTAACAACAGTGGTTTTTTCGAGAATAAAAAAAGTTTCATTTTGGAAACTAGTTGATATTGCTGCTCCAGGCTTATTAATTGGACAGGCAATAGGTCGCTGGGGAAACTTCATGAATCAGGAAGCTCATGGAGGTCCAGTCACACGGAGCTTTCTTGAAGGTCTTGCTCTACCTGATTGGTTAGTGAATCAAATGTTTATAGAGGGGACGTATTACCACCCTACTTTTCTATATGAATCACTTTGGAATGTGCTTGGTTTGATCCTGATACTTATTATTCGAAGAAAAGTGAGCTTAAAACGAGGAGAGTTGTTCCTTAGCTATGTGATCTGGTATTCAATTGGAAGGTTTTTTATCGAGGGGATGCGTACAGACAGTTTGATGTTAACTTCTTCTATTAGAATGGCACAGGCTATATCAGTCACGTTAATTATATTGAGTATGATCTTAATCTACTATCGTAGAAAACAAATAAATTCACTACCTAACTATGCTGATAAGTCTTAAGCTTTGAAAAGATTTCTTTTTCATAATGTAGATAACTCTCATGAAAGGACAGAAAGGTGAACTTACTTTTACGAATCGGGGCAATATTTTTTTGAAAACTAGGCCAGAGAATGGTCTGGTTTTTTTATTGTTTAGTAGTGTAAATCTACCCAAAATGATTGTATGAATAGACAATTTCCGTTTTAATTCGTTTGGTATGTAACAAGATTGAAATGTTACTGACATCGAAAATTGGCGGTTTCTGCATATTCAGTAGATAAAATATCTAAAGATGTAACTAATAGGAGGATGAACAAATTGAGAAGAATATTTACTTTGTTAGGAATTACTATTTTAATAGTAGGAGCCTCACCACCCGGTTTTACATATGCTAGTGAGAATAAAATTGAGAAAAAGATTAATCAAATACAAAAGGATAAAGATAAAACAAAAACCACTACAGAAGAAAAACAAGACGAACTTCAAAAAAATCAAAGTGAGCAAATGACTATTGAAACACAGATAAAAAGACTAGATGAAGACATTACTCAAGCAAGTGAAGAAATAGAAAACAAACAAGATGAGATTAAAGATAATAAAGATGCAATAGCAACCTTGAAGTTGGAAGTTAATAAGGTTGAAGAACGAATTGAGGAACGAAATACGTTATTAAAAGGAAGAGTTCGATCGATATATCAAAAAGGTGGCTCAATTCAATACATAGATGTATTATTAGGTGCTGAAAATTTCGGGAATTTAGTTCAGCGCTTTGTTACTCTAAGCACAATTGCGGAGCATGATAAGACCATTATAGAAGAACATGAAGCTGATTTAAAGTTGTTGGAACAACAAAAAAAGGAAATGCAACGTATGAGTAAATTGTTAGAGAATCAGTTGGTTGCACTTGAAGAAGCAAAAGATGCTTTAAATAGCAAGATTGAAGAGAAGAACCGACTAATGAATAGCCTTCAAGAACAAGAGGAGCAAATTTCGAACGAGATTACTGACCTTAGAGAAATCGAATCGAATTTAAATGCTCAAGAGGATGCACTTCGACTAGAATTGAAAAAGCAGCAAGAACGTGAAGCAGCTGCAAGGAAAAAAGCAGAGGAAGAAGCCACCAGGGAAAGGGCAGAAAAAGAAGCAGCTAAGGAAGATGTAGAAAAAGAAGTTGAAGAGGAACAACCAAAAACAATGCAAAAACCAGTATCAAACGCTACATCCAATTCAGGAGAAAACAATGACAACTCATCAAATGAGAATCACTCACCTCAAAAAGAGGGTTCTACCAACGATGAAAAGACCGCCGAAGCTTTAGTAAAGAAGAGTGAATCTGGATTTATGATGCCTACAGCCGGAAGATTAACTTCAACTATCGGGGAACGATGGAATAAATTTCATGCAGGTATTGATATAGCGAAATCTGGAATTGTTCCAGTTGTAGCATCAGCTGCGGGTACTGTCAGTCGATCTTATTATTCAACAAGCTATGGAAATGTCGTGTTTATCACTCATTATATTAATGGGCAGCAATACACGACAGTCTATGCACATATGAGAGACCGTACGGTAAGTACAGGGCAAAGCGTTTCTCAGGGCCAACAGGTTGGGAATCAAGGAAACACAGGAAACTCCTTTGGACAACATCTACATTTTGAACTTCATAAGGGTGCCTGGAACTCTTCTAAGTCAAATGCAGTGAATCCACTTAGCTATATCAATTAAAGTATGAGAGGTTGCGGTATAATTCTTCGCAACCTTTTTTATTTGGTAGATTAGTGTTTTGCCTCCATTCAATAAAGAATGAAAAGATAAGTTGTGTGAATCTACTTTTTTGATTTCTTTAACAGTTGCTAGTCTACTAATTAAGAGACTATCGCAATGATTGCGGTATATTACAACATAAATTTGTCCAAAAATACATTTCTCTTGCACGATCTCTGCATAATGATTCCATATAATGCAATGGAGAAGAAACATTTTTGGAGGTGACTCATTGTGAACAAAACAGCAATTCCTCTGTTTTTATCATTACTATTTGTTTTAGCAGCTTGCGCAGATGATAAGTCTACTCAGACAGTCTCAACGGACAATGATAATCAGGTGAAAGTGGAAGCAAAAAATGAAAATTTGGATGGCAAGGAAATTAAAGAATTTGAACTAATTGCCCAAGAAGGGGAGTGGGAATTCAACTCCACACAATCTCTTTCTGTTTGGACATTTGGTGGAACAGTTCCTGGTAAAGAAATTAGGGTAAAAGAAGGAGAAGCTATTCGTGCGACATTAATCAATAAATTAGAAGAGCCAACCTCCATTCACTGGCATGGTGTTCCCCTTTCAAATAAACAGGATGGTATTCCGGGGGTTACTCAAGATGCTGTATTACCCGGGGAGGACTACACATACGAGTTTGTAGCAAATGATCCCGGAACATATTGGTACCATTCTCATCAAGATGGTGTAAACCAAATTGATAAAGGATTATATGGGACTCTCATAGTTGAGCCGAAAGAAGGAGAAAGTGTGAACAAGGATTATACGTTAGTTCTTGATGAATGGGAGTCAGGAAGTGAAGAAAGTTCTGAAGACCATAATATGATGAGCGAGTCGAGTGATCCCAAAAGTACGGATAGCGAAGATGAAGGTTCTGGTGGAATGATGGATGAGATGATGGCACATGATATGAGTTCTTACGACTTATTTACGATAAATGGAAAAACATCTGAAAGTGTTGAACCATTAAAAGTTAAAAGAGGCGAAAAAGTTAAATTGAGATTTATTAATGCAGGCTATATGGCTCACAAAATGCACATTCCAGTAAACTACCGAGTTACGCATGTTGACGGTCAAAAAATAAATAAACCAAAGTCTCAGTCACCGTCTATACTAGAAATTGCTCCAGGAGAGCGATATGATATTGAGTTTACAGCAGATCAAAATGGAAACTTTACGATTGATTGTCACGGTGAAATGAAAGGCGCAGAAAACATGAAAATTAATGTCGTCTTTGAAGGAGAATCTCTTAACATGGTCAGCCATCAGGATGATGAAGATTCAATAATTGACTTTAACAAACTCGGAGAAAATAAAGAAGGACCATTTTCTTTAGATGATCAGTTCGATGTCGAATATAAGATGGACCTGGGTGTGAAAATGAACCATGAGTCAATGGATATGGAATGGACTATCAACAATGAAACTTTCCCCGATACCAGTCCATTAAAAGTGAATAAAGATGATAAAGTGAAAGTAACCTTAACAAACAACAGTAAAGATAAATCAGTTCATCCTATGCACCTCCACGGTCACTTTTTTCAAGTTTTAAGTAAAAACGGGAAAGAATTAAAAGGTGCTCCGATCATTAAAGATACGCTTAACGTCAAGCCGGGTGAGACATACGAAGTTGCCTTTTTAGCTGATAATCCAGGTAATTGGTTATTTCATTGCCACGATTTACACCATGCATCTAACGGAATGGTAACGATGGTAAAATATAACGATTTTAAAGAGTTTTATAAAAGTAGTGGTGATGTTGAGAATATGCCAGAATAAAAGGTTATGTATTATTGAAACATTGATTAAATCTTTAAAAGAGCAACGATCTAATAGTAGCATTTATGCTATTAGATCGTTGCTTCTTTTTATTGCCATAAGATCTGTCATGTACAATCATCAAACCTTATATAAATAAGAGAGGACAACCGTGAAGGAGGATGAATGGAATGGACATGATGATATCCGTAGAAATTGTTATAGCAGCCATTATTGTGATGTGGATAATGAAAACGGTCTTCACATATAGAAATAAAATATCACCCAGTGCAGGTATGATGACTGCCATGACGATGGGAATGTTGATTGGCTTATTAGGTGGAGTGACTGTTGGGGTATTAAATCCTGGGGGACTCTTGCATTCTACTATAATTGGGGTATTAATCGGTTTGGTTGGTGGGTTTATTACAGGTTTACCATTTACAACGATGGCTGTGCTAGATGGAGGTTTATCAGGGCTGATGGGAGGCATGATGGGAGTGATGCTTGGAGATATGGTCGCATCCAATCTGCAGTCTATTCTTCTTGAATATATGTTTTGGCTGTTTATATGTTTTACACTTATCCTGATTTATCTTTTATATGATGTTATCACACTCAAATTACCATTACTAATAAGAAGTCCAATACTTCTTACGATCACCCTCGTATTATTTTTTTTAGCTATTGGACAACTTGACGTTCCTAAAGAAGTGGGCAATGAAGAGGAGAGGACTAACTCACATACGATACATGAGGAAGGGAAAGAAGTATCAAATGCAAAGGGAGGTGTTGCTTCTTTAGACAACATAACAAGGGTAGTTGCTAGGGAATTTTCATATTCACCCAAAACCATACAAATTGAAGGCGGAAAACCTTTTACTCTCATTATGAAAAATATTGGCGACATTGAACATGATTTAGAACTAACCGCTGCAGATGGATCGGTTATTCATCTTCACGCCCTTCCAGGAGAAGAAAAGCAAAAACACCTTAACTTACCGGTTGGAACATATCAATTTGAATGTACGTTACCAGGACATAAGGAAGCAGGCATGCTTGGGAGTATGGTTGTTTCTAAATAAATATACAGCAACATCTAAACCTCTGCTCGTTTAAGGGGTTTATTTTTGCCATAAATGTAATCATATTTTATCCATTTCTGCACGGAATCTTCTCATTTGCAACGTATCCTTTAAAGTGAGTTAGTTTGATATTAAAAGGAGTGCAAATGAGATGTGCGGTTTTATTGGATATATACAAGACAAAAACGAAGAAATTAGTGAAATAGAGTACAACAACTTAATGAATATGAATCGAATCATTACTCATAGAGGACCTGACGATGAAGGTTATTACACTGATAACCACGTTCGATTCGGGTTTAGGCGTTTGAGCATTGTAGACTTACAAAGCGGTCATCAACCACTATCTTTTGAAGATCATCGTTACTGGATCATATTTAATGGTGAAATATACAACCATGTTGAAATTCGAAACCAATTAACTCAAGTTGGTCTAACATTCAAAACCAACTCAGATACAGAAGTCTTACTTGCTCTTTATGCTTATAAAAAAGAAAAGTGTTTAGAAGATTTAAGAGGAATGTTTTCGTTCGTTATTTGGGACAAGCAGGATAAAGAGCTATTTAGTGCAAGAGATCGATTCGGAATCAAACCGTTATACATGATGCAAAAAAATGAAAAAGTTTATTTCGCATCAGAACAAAAAAGTTTATTCATGGAATATAGTGACAATCAAGTGAACCGAGAATCGCTACATCATTACTTATCGTTTCAATACGTTCCAGAGCCTGAAACCATGTTACTAGACGTTCATAAAGTTCAGCCTGGCCACTATATTAGAAAGAAAGTAGGTCAACCGTTAGAGGTAACATCTTACTGGGAACCTGAATTTCACGTTTCCACTACAGACGCACAAACACAAATGAAACAAATAAAGAAAAGCTTGCATCAATCAGTTAAGGCTCATATGAGAAGTGACGTTCCAGTAGGTGCGTTCCTTTCTGGTGGAATCGATTCAACAAGTATTGTTGCAATCGCAAAAAAGTTTAATCCTGCTATCAAAACGTTTACCGTTGGTTTTGAAAGAGAAGGCTACAGTGAGATCGATGTGGCGAAAGAAACGGCTGAGGCGTTAGGTGTTGAAAATATTCACTACAAAATTACCCCAGAAGATTTCATTAACGAACTATCCAGAATTATTTGGCATATGGATGATCCCGTTGCAGATCCAGCAGCTATACCTCTTTACTTTGTAGCAAGGGAAGCAAGTAAACATGTGAAAGTTGTTCTTTCGGGTGAGGGCGCAGATGAATTGTTTGGAGGTTATAACATCTATCGAGAGCCTCAATCGTTAAATTCCTTTAATTATCTTCCAGCTCAAGCGAAAACGATGTTGACCTCATTCGCAAATATGCTCCCTGAAGGCACAAAAGGGAAAAGCTTTATTGAAAGGGGTTGTACAGCAATTGAAGATCGGTACCTTGGTAACGCAAAAATTTATAACGAACAAGAGAAAAGAAAAATACTAAAGCAATATGAATCTAAGTTTGATTTCAGAAAAGTCACTGAGCCATTTTACCAAAAGGCAAAGAAATATGATGATGTGAAGAAAATGCAGTATATCGACATCTGTACCTGGATGAGAGGCGATATTCTCGTTAAAGCTGATAAAATGACCATGGCTCATTCGCTGGAATTAAGGGTTCCATTTCTTGATAAAGAAGTGTTTACGATCGCCTCTCAATTATCGACGACTCATAATATCTCGAATAATACGACAAAATATTTATTACGCCAGGCTATGAAAGAAGTAATCCCTTCACACGTTCTGAATAGGAAGAAATTAGGGTTTCCCGTTCCGATTAGACACTGGCTTAAAGACGAGCTCTATCCTTGGGCATATCAATTGATCTCAGAAAGCCAAATGGATTATTTATTAAACAAAGATGAGATCTTTAAGCTACTTGAAGAACATCGAACTGGACAGAAGGATTACAGCCGTAAAATCTGGACTACTCTCGTGTTCATATTATGGCATCAGTTGTTTATTGAAAATAAAGAAGTAAAATCAATGAAAAATTTTCATCGTTATAAACAGGGCGCCGACGATCCGGCTGAATTACAAAATGCATAGGTTTTGTAGTATTTTAAGCAGTGCAAGAATATTCATTTGTTAGTTGTATTTTCGTGACCTAGGAAGTTCTTATCATCATCATTTTTTTCGAAATGCCGGTTAAGATTATTCATTTCAGGAAAAATACTAAAGTAACCGTAAGAAGGAACTTGATGATATCTCCGAGGTCTTAATACAGCAAAAGCTCCAAAACCCATTATCATAAATAGGGATTTGGAGCTTTTATGTTTATGCTTATTTAGTTGACGCTCACAAATTTATAGGAGGATTTTCTGATTCTCAGTAAAGCGACCATTCTCTCTATTCAAGGATTAGCAAAGGGGATCCTATGTTAACGACCGTTTTTTCATTGGCTATGTCCGTTTGTGTAGACAACTGTAAGTTGGTTTTTTTATCGTTAGCCATAACATAACTACTAATTTCATTTGTATAGCCATCATATATCATTTGACTATTGTCTTTATATCTATTCAAGATGTTCCCTTCTAATGATTGGAATGTATCTTCTAAGTATTTGGTTTGCTTAGTTTGAGACATCAATTGATTTAGTTCTATAGCTATAGAAAAATTAAGGCTTGGATTGATATTCATGGTTTGCAATGTACGCGTTAGAAAAACCCATTCGTTTTGAAAATCATCTCGTTTACTTCCTGATATATTTATCAAAAGATACCCGGTATACTTTCCAGGGAATTTAAGAGCATTCATTTCTTTTGCTACCCACTTCACCTGAACTTTTGTGGAATCTGAGAATCTTTTTTCTCCAAAATATTCAATAACATTATGTTTTCTTGGATGAAAGACAGGAAGAAGTTTCACGTCATAAGATTCTTGAAAGGTTTTTCTCATGGATCGAAACTTTTTTTCACTCAAGTATTCGGAAATTTCACTAGAATGAGCTAATTTAAATTCGGTAACAGTACCACTAAAACTCTCTATATCATTGATGAAAGATAAAGGGTATTCATTGGAAGGCTGATTAAATAAATTTTCAAAGTTGAATAAAAATAGGAATAAGCTCAAAATGCTAATAATAAGTAGAGTATTTTTTGTTCTTATGTATCTCACTAATCTCCCCTCCCAACTACTAATCTATTATTAACCAATTAACGGTGATTCATTCAGTTACTCTGGTTTTTTCATTTTATGAGCCAAAAAAATCGAACAATCAACAAAACAAGCTAACATAGTAGTCATTTATTAAAATGCACAATATCTGCATACTATAAGGGAAGGGCTTGTAAACGATGTTGAAGAGGTGAGGAAATTGTCTAATTATAAGGAGAACAGTCTCACATTACTAGGTGCCATTGGTTTAGGAACTGGAGTAATGATTAGTGCAGGTATTTTTGCATTATTGGGTCAAGTAGCAGAGCTTGCGGGAATGTGGTTTCCATTTATATTTATTGTCGGAGGCATTGTCACAGGGTTTAGTGCTTATTCATATGTGAAGATGAGCAATGAATTTCCATCAGCTGGTGGAATTGGAATGTTCTTAGTTAAAGCTTATGGAAAAGGGACATTAACAGCTTCAGCTTCTCTGTTGATGGCCATATCAATGGTCATAAATCAAAGTTTAGTTGCGAGAACATTTGGAACATATACATTGCAGATTTTTCAAATTGATCAATCGAGCGTTCTAGTCCCATTATTGGGAGTTGGGCTTTTGGTCTTTGCTTTTATCGTTAATATTTCAGGCAATCGTTTTATTCAAACTTTTACTTCAATTGTTTCACTTTTGAAGATCATGGGGTTAGTCATTTTTGCAATAGGTGGATTATGGGTAGCAGGTTTTTCTATTTCGCCGGCCGAGGGTGGTAGTGGAGCTCAGAATTCTACTGCGGTTGGCATCATTGCTTCAGTAGCTTTAACCATATTATCTTTTAAAGGGTTCACCACAATAACAAATAGTGGTTCAGAGATTGTAAAGCCAAAAAAGAATGTTGGACGCGCTATTATTGCCTCGATTTTAATTAGTTTGGTCATCTATTTATTATTAGCTTGGGCTGTTTCAAGCAACCTTCCATTAAGTCAAATTATTGCTGCAAAAGACTACTCATTAGCTGAAGCGGCGAGACCGGCTTTTGGAGAGTATGGTGTATGGTTCACTGTGGGAATAGCTATTATTGCCACAATTTCTGGAATAATTGCCAGTGTTTTCGCCGTCTCTCGAATGCTTGCCATGCTAACAGACATGAAGCTCATTCCCCATAAACATTTTGGCATGCCAGGACAAATACAGAAGCACACACTTGTATATACAATTGTACTCGCAATGATTTTAACAGTTGTATTTGATCTTAGTAGAATTGCTTCAGTTGGAGCAATCCTTTACCTTGTAATGGATATGATCGTACATTGGGGAGTTCTTAAGCATTTACGTGATAAGATAAATGCAAAAATCGGAATTGTATGGACGGCTTTAATTCTTGATATGGTCGTATTATTAGCCTTTTTATGGGTGAAAGCCACAACCGACTGGTTAATCGTCGTTGTCTCTGTCATGTTTATCATCTTTATTTTTGTTGTAGAACGGGTTTTCTTACGAGATAGAAGGGAAGAGTGAAGAATGGCTATGAAGCCCAAACGGGTGTTTAGTGAACGTTATGTAATTATTTGTTTAAGCTTAATTGTTTAGGGTTAGTCAATAGTAGAATTAGTAAAAAGATAAAAGAAGGAGGACTTTCATGTTGACACCTAATAATAATCAACTTTTTGGAGAAATGGTGAATGGAGTAAAACATTTTGAACTTACAGCCGAGCCTGTAAGACAAGAAATATTGGATGGAATTTTTATTGAAGGATGGGGTTATAATGGTTCAATTCCTGGACCAACACTAGTTGTAAATCCGAGTGATGAAGTATCCATAAGAGTGCACAATGAATTACCGGAATCAACAAGTGTACACTGGCATGGAATGGATTTACACGAAAATGTAGACGGGGGAGTGGAGGTTCAGTCTTCTCCTAGCATAAAACCAGGTGAATATTTTGATTATCGGTTCAAGATTACCAATCCACCAGGCACCCACATGTACCATACTCATGTTAATTCAATGAAGCAATTGATGATGGGTCTTGGTGGAGGGTTCATCATCAAGGAAAAAAATGACGAAATTAATAATGACTACTTCTTATTATTACAGGAATTCGCAGTAAAAGATTTGGAACATGGAAAGTTGGAAAAGGGTACCTATCCAATAAATCCACATTCCCATTCATTCAATTTCTACACACTCAATGGTCGTTGCTTTCCTCACTTAAGTCATCTTGAAACAGGACATGGAGAAAAGGTGAGAATTAGACTTGGAAGTTTAGGACATGGTTCGCACCCTATGCACATTCATGGCCATCAATTTTACATTGAAACTCAGGATGGTAATCCCCTTCCAGAAGCGATGAAAATGAAAAGAAACAGTGTAACTCTGGCATCAGGTGAAATATTTGATTTAATTGTAAATGCGAATAATCCTGGTATTTGGCCTTTCCATTGTCATACACCTCATCATATGTCTAATAATGGTACTGAAGGTCATGGAGGCATGATGACAGCTCTAGAATATAAATAATGCTAATTTGATATTCTACAAAGAAATTTATATTTACGATAGTTGATGTTGTATAGGAAGATAACAGGTTATTTAGTGATTAGTAGTATAAGAGAGACAGAGGAAAGGTTCTTCCGTTCCTCTGTCTCTCTTTAGTTATCCCATAAATTTATAAAGAAGGGCTCAGGCGCGTGCCTGACCCCTGGGACCTCGAGTATGATCTGGACTACCATCGTGTTCATGATATGTATGAGTTGTTTGGTGAAAACAAAGAAGTCAATAAGTGGAAGGACTCTTCCATCGTAATTCCTAGAATTGTATAGCAAAATGCATCGTTTCTGCAAAAGTACTGGGTACACCATCTTATGAATCACAAATAGGAGGGATCGTCATGAAAGTAGAAGAAAAACAGCAATTTGCACAAGTTCCAGAAGAATTAAATGAAGGAGCTTCTAAGAATCTCCAAACGTTAAATACTAAGAATGTAACAAGGATAACAAGCAATGACCCTATAACAACTTCTATTCTAGTTTCACAAACGATATGGCCATCAACGCATGCCAATAATAGACCGGGCACCGTTATTCTATTACCGCTTGATAAATGGCAAATCGGCCTTGCATCGGTTGATTTGGTGCATCATCCTAATAATGGACCGGTTATGTATTATGATCATAAGGAAGTGCCGATTGATGTATTAAATGAAATACATCGATTAAATCCAAAAGGCAACGTCGAAAACATAGAGATTATGGTCGTCGGAGCTGCTCCTGAAAAGGTGGATGATCAGTTAGAAGAATTCAGGATCGAGAAAATTCCATTTGAGAGTTCAGCAGAGTTTGCAGCGGAAATTGATGAACAATACGCAAATATTACGAACAGTGAATACCCGAGCAGTGTCATTATCGTATCTGAAGAAGAAGAGGCAAAGGATTATTCATTGATCGCGTCTAATTGGATCGCTCATATGCAAGAGCCCATCTTGTATGTCAAAAAGAACGAGATCCCGGAGGAAACGATAAAAGCATTAGAGAAGCGAAATAACAACGCCAATTTATATCTTTTAGGTCCTGAGAAGATTCTAAGTATAGAACTAGAGGAAAAACTCAGAGAGTATGGAAAAGTAACTCGGATTTCAGGAGATGATCCAATCACAACATCTGTAGCCTTTGCAAAATTCAAGGATGAAAGAACGGGGTTCGGATGGGGCATCAATGAACCAGGCAGAGGGATTTCTTTCATTTCAACCGCAAATTCAGACCAGGCTATCCCTGCTGCTCCGTTCTCACACCTTGGTAAGCATGCACCACTTCTCTGGTTAGAAAATGGTGAAATAACCGAAGAGCTATATCAGTTTTTAGCTTTAATAAAGCCGACTTTTACAGAAGATCCTACAACAGGCCCTTATAATCATGGTTATCTTGTAGGTACTGTTCAAGAAGTTTCCTTTCAAACGCAAGGTATTATCGATGATAAGTTAGAAATTGTCCCCGAATCCGGGAGTGGCCATTAATTTAACTTTAAAATAATGAAAACTGATCCAGCACTCCTTCTGGATCAGTTTTTTTAGTTGCATAGTTGATTTCCCATCCAAAAGATTTTAAGAAGATTAATAACTATTTACACAAGCGGGTAAATCGTCCTTTGTGGTTTTCGGATGACAATGAGCTTCTGGAACTTCTATTGGATCCACTTTTTGAATAATCCATTTGTCTCGACTAAATTGAATAGCAAGGACGATTGCTCTAAATCCAATATCGAGTCCTATCGCAATCCATACGCCCATTAACCCCATGCCTAGTTTGACACCTAGTAAGTAAACAAACAATGTTCGGATCGCCCACATTCCGATTCCAGTTAAGTACATAGGGAATTTAGTATTATTTGCTCCCTGAAAGGCACCAGTTAGAATTAACACAGCTGCAAGAAATGGTTGGAAAACGCCAGAAACTTTTAGGGCAGTCCCTATATTACTTGTAACATTTGGATCTTCAGAAAAGAACGTTCCGGCCCATGCCCCTGCAAAAAATAGAACACCACCAAACAACGTCATGACCCCGACAGCTAGATACAAACTAAGTTTTGCATACTGCTTCGCATCCTTTAGACGACCTGCACCGATTTGTTGGCCTACGAGGATTGTTGCTGCTGTGGCAAATCCATATCCCATCATATAGGAAAACACCTCGATGTTTCCTGCAATTTGGTGTGCGGCAAACACGTTTGTTCCGAGTGTTACAACAAATCCGAAATAAATAATTTGGCCGGCCCGCATAATTAATCTCTCACCTGCCGCAGGACTACCTAATTCCATCAATTCTTTTAAATGAACGGGGTCTGGTTTCCAGTACTCTGGCTTGAATTTCAAGAGTTCAGATTTCTGTGTATACAATAGTAAACCTATTGCACCAATCAACCTGGCTACGACTGTTGCGATTGCTGCACCAGATAATCCGTACGCTGGAATAAACCAAAGCCCAAAAATCAATATATAATCTAAACCTACATTAATGACGTTAATGAAGATGCTGACCTTCATAGGAGATTTCGTATCTCCGGCCCCTCTCAAAATCGCACTGATCACAAACATTAATGACATGAACACAGATGGAATAGCGACGATACGGAAGTATGTAGCTCCAGAATCGAGGACATTATCTTCTATCCCCATCAATTTAAGTAATGGTTCAGCAAACAACAAAGTAATGATGCCCGTTAAAATGCCGAACGTAACAGCAATGATAATCGATTGCTGAGCAATGTGTCTTGCTTTCTCTACTTTATTTGCTCCAATAAAATTTGCGATATAGACGTTAGCGGCTACACCAAGAGCCATAAATAAAGCGAAATAAATTGCCAGTAGGGCATTTGTCACCCCTACAGCTGATACTTCGATTAAGCCTAGCTTAGATACAAAATAGGTATCGACAAACCCCAGGATCGTTTGAAAGAAATTTTCTATAATCGCTGGAAAAGCAAGTAGTAAGATGACCTTCACTTTCTGTCCATTTGTAGTACCCTGACTACTTTCGATTCCCTCCGTTTTGTTCATCATCGACATCGTTGCTACAGCTCCTTCATTAAGTATTGTAACGTTTATAAATAACCAAAAAATATCGAGAAACTATGCATAAAGAATGAAATTTCAATTATATCCATTATTTTTCAATTTCATGTTTTATTTTAATCGTTTCTGGCAAAATATCAGAGTGTAAACAAAATTTAAGGAGGAATTTGAATATGTCACACGAAAAATATGGATCCATGATTGAAACCCTTCATGAGTGTATGACGGCTTGTAACCATTGTTATGATTCGTGTTTAAAAGAAGATGATGTTAAGATGATGGCTGAATGTATCCGTCTCGATCGAGAATGTGCAGATATTTGTGGCTTCCTTGAACAAGCATTAGTAAGAGGTACACCTTTTGCTGCAGAAATGGCTCAGGCTTGTGCAACAATTTGTGAAGCTTGCGGTAATGAGTGTAAGAAACATGACCATAAACATTGCCAAGAATGCGCAGACGCTTGTTTCAAATGTGCGGAAGAGTGTAAAAAACTAGCAGCGTAATAAAAGCAGATTTTTTAACAGAAGCTACAACGACCGTACAGTTTTACAAAACGGTCGTTGTAGCTTTTTTATTATTTTATTCGACGTATTATTAGATGAAATGTATAAAGCGAGATGCACAATTTCTCGATACAACAGTGATATGATAAGTCGTAAAAGGGTTTTACTATGCGATTCAAGAGAAAGAATAAACTAGCCACAAAGTTAGGTGTGCTTTTTCTTACAAGTATCATGCTATTAGAAGGGATTCTTTTTGTAGTACTCTATTTTGGCTTTTTAAATGAGCGAGTGATGGTGGAGACGGATGCTTTGATTGCCCGTGGGAACAGTCACCGAGATGTACTGGAGAAACATTTCGATCGTAGTACGAGAGAGCACGTCGCGTTAATGGAATCTGAAGCTGAAACACAGGTTGTCCTTACGGATGCTGTTAACAATGTCCTCTCACACTCTAATGAAATTACTTCAGACATAAAAGATACCATCGAATCAGTCGATAGAAAGCAGGTAGATGGTGGAATCATTGACGGCGATTGGAGAAAATCGCCTTTCATCTCCTCGGTTTCACCTGTGAACGTAAATGGCGAGCTCGTCGGATATGTATATATGTTCTTAGACACTGCTGGAATCAGAGATGTTCATGACAGATTGACTTCTCAATTCTTGATTGTCATGGGTCTTGCATTGTTTCTCACAATTATTACGATTATCTACTTGTCTAGAATTATTACGAAACCTCTCATTCATATGAAGGAAGCTACACAGAAAATGAGTTGCGGTGAGCATGACGTTTCATTAAAAGAAAAGAGGGATGATGAATTAGGAGAATTGGCTAGAGCGATACAAAGCTTATCGAATGACTTGCTTCGTTTAAAAAACGAGCGAAGTAATTTCCTATCAAGTATTTCTCATGAGTTGAGAACACCTTTAACTTATTTAAGCGGATATGCAAAAATTGCCAAGCGGGAGAACCTTTCTTCTGAGGATAGAAGCAGGTACTTGACGATTATCAAGGAAGAATCGCAAAATCTCACAAATCTTGTGAAAGACTTATTTGATATGGCAAAGATGGATCAAAAAGGATTTTCAATCGAACGTGAGGACATTGAGCTCTGTCCATTGATATTTGAAGTTAGAGAAAAAGTGATGCCAGCATTTGAAAACAAAGGTTTATCACTCTATACAAACTGTGAGAAAGATATTACGATCTCAGGTGATTCAGAGAGGTTTTCCCAAGTCTTGCTTAACCTATTGGACAATGCCCTCCACTATTCAGGAAGCGGGAAAACCGTCCGCATTGAAGCAGTAAAAATAGAGGGGGAGGTAAAAGTAGAAATCATTGATGAAGGAGAAGGGATTCCGGAACAAGATCTACCATATATTTTCGATCGTCTATATCGTGTAGACAAATCCAGGTCTCGTAAATATGGGGGATCAGGACTAGGACTTGCCATTGCTAAGGATATTATTGAAAAACATCAAGGAACGATTTCTGCTAAAAGTAGGGTAGGAGAAGGCACGACGGTACAAATAGTGATCCCAGGAGTTGAGTAATATGCAGCGTATCTTAATAGTAGATGATGAAGAGCGAATGGTGGATTTAATAGCTCTGTTCTTAATGCCACATGGCTATACGATCTATAAAGCAAGCACAGGATTTGAAGCACTTGAAAAAATAAAAACAGACAAAATTGATCTTGTTCTACTGGATGTTATGATGCCCGAAATGGATGGATGGACAACATGCAAAGAAATACGTAGTATGTCAGATGTCCCGATTATTATGTTAACAGCAAGAGATCAATCGAATGAAATTGTAAAAGGATTAAAGCTTGGGGCAGATGATTACATAACGAAACCATTCGATGAAGACGTCCTTCTTGCAAGGATAGAAGCGATTACGAGGCGTTTTAATCAAGTAGACAAAAACACGCTAGTCATGAATGGATTAATGTGGGAAATGGATAAGCACAGGGTTTCCTATAAAGGAAAGACGATTACAATGACACCGATCGAATTTAATCTTCTGGGCCTTTTTATGAGAAATTCTGAAAAGGTATTCAGTAGAGCGCACCTCATTCAATTGATTTGGGGGTTCGAGTCTAATACAGAAGGTCGTACGATTGATTCCCACATTCGAAACCTTCGTGAGAAATGTCGGCAATCAGGATTTCAGATTGAAGGACATTTAAAAACAATCTGGGGAGTCGGTTATAAGTGGAAGAATTAGGTTAAGATTTGACTAGTAAGATAGGATTTAATCCAGTTTCGCTGATAAATTTTCAAATTATCGCCGATATATCAGGAGCCCCTCAACAGCAAAAATTTCTTCTATTATGTGCACTTATACTTCATTTCAAAAGCTGCCTAATCAGGCAGTTTTTTTTATTTTCACGCTTTCTTGATGATTTCTGGACAATTATCGGGAACTAATGAGAGATATAGGAGAGAATAATAATACCAATATTGAAAAGAAGGAGAAGGATCATATGAACCACTCAAATCATGAACATGGTCATCACCATGCCGATGCAGAAAATAACCACGGCGGGGGGAATGAGCACGACCATAGCTCACACCACGCACATATGGTTGAGGATTTCAAGAAGAGGTTTTACATTTCATTGCTTGTAACGCTACCTATTCTTATTCTATCCCCGATGTTACAAGGATTTGTAAACATCGATCTAAGGTTTACAGAGGATTTATACATTTTATTTTCGCTTTCAACCTTCATTTTCTTTTATGGAGGGTGGCCATTTCTAACAGGTGCCTGGAGTGAATTGAAAAATAAGAACCCCGGAATGATGATGTTGATTGCACTAGCAATCATCGTCGCTTACGGATATAGTTCACTTACAGTATTCGGATTATCGGGCAAGAATTTCTTCTGGGAGCTCGCAACCCTGATTGATATTATGCTTCTTGGACATTGGATCGAAATGAAATCTGTCATGGGTGCATCGAAGGCGTTAGAGGAACTGGTTAAGCTCATGCCTTCTGAAGCTCATCGGATCGACCAGAATGGAGAAATTAAAGATGTTCCAACCTCTGAACTACAAGAAGGAGACAATGTCCTTATTAAACCAGGTGAAAAGGTACCGGTAGATGGTGTTATCATAAAAGGGCAATCATCCATCGATGAGTCGATGTTGACCGGAGAATCTGTTCCTGTTGAGAAAGGAAAAGAAGATGAAGTGATCGGAGCATCGATTAATGGAGAAGGATCACTAACGGTTAAAGTTAAGAAAACTGGTGAAGATAGTTACCTTTCCCAGGTTGTGACAATGGTGAAGGAAGCACAAGAATCTAAGTCAAGAACACAGAATTTCTCTGATCGCGCTGCAAAGTGGCTGTTTTACCTGGCGCTTGGAGCAGGTTTTACCACGTTATTCGTATGGCTTTTACTTGGGTATGATTTTGTGTATGCGCTCGAACGTATGGTTACAGTGATGGTAATTGCCTGTCCTCACGCCTTAGGGTTAGCTGCACCACTTGTGGTAGCGAGGTCAACAGCATTATCTGCGAAACAAGGACTGCTCATTCGGAATCGAGCTAGCTTTGAAGGTGCCCGGCAGTTAGGTGCTGTTGTGTTCGATAAGACAGGTACACTTACTGAAGGGAAGTTCGGTGTGACGAACGTCATTACCGAAAACATGGATGAAGATCAGGTTATTCAACTGGCTGCATCCGTTGAAATGGAATCTGAACATCCCATAGCACGGGGAATTGTTGAGGAAGCAAACAAGAGAAGCCTTTCAGTGAATGAAGTAGAAAATTTTCAATCGATCACAGGTAAAGGGCTAGAAGGAACAGTCGAAGGTAAAAAGGTGATGGTAGTAAGCCCTGGCTACATGAATGATGAAAAAGTCGACTTTCAAAAAGAAATGTATACCGAACTTGCCGAGCAAGGGAAAACGGTTGTTTTCGTATTAATTAATGGAAAATTAGAAGCGATGATTGCCCTCGCAGACATGATTCGTGAAAGTGCGAAAAATGCCATTCAGCAGTTAAAGGATCAAAACGTATCTTCTATGATGCTAACTGGAGATAACCAGCAAGTAGCAAACTGGGTGGCTGATCAACTAGATCTGAGCGAAGTTTACGCTGAGGTATTGCCACACGAAAAAGCGGATCAAATTAAGAAAGTGAAAGAAAAAGGATTAAAAGTGGCCATGACAGGTGATGGCGTAAACGATGCGCCTGCGTTAGCCAACGCCGATCTTGGAATCGCGATTGGAGCAGGAACAGATGTCGCGATGGAGACGGCAGATATCGTACTAGTCAAAAGCAATCCAAAAGATGTAGTATCTATTATAAATTTGTCGAAAGCAACTTATAAGAAAATGATTCAAAACCTGTGGTGGGCAGCTGGGTACAATATAATCGCGATTCCACTTGCAGCGGGGGTTTTATATCCTTTTGGTATCGTGCTAAGTCCTGCTGTAGGTGCTGTTCTCATGTCTTTGAGTACTATTATTGTTGCGGTTAATGCCAAATTATTAAAAGCTTAACCCATAATGCAGGTTGAGCGTTTCCAATTTATTAAAAATAACTCTCTTGATTCTTAATGAACTATACCCCGAACAATGGACACTTTTAAAAAGTGAACCATTATTCGGGGTTTTGTGTTTAAAGAGTGAATGAATCCCTTTATAATCATATTAATAAATTGGAGCGAAGTTGTAGGTTATGAGTAATATTATTTTTAATAGATTTCAAATGAGACAACTAGAAACGAACCCCAATGTTGAGAGGTTTCCGATCGAACGATTACTTATCATCCTGATTTTAGGGTGAGAGCTGTTAAGGAGAATCTTGAGACGGTAAAGGCCTTTATCAAATGTTTCGGAGAGTGGCTTTGATATGACGGTCATCGGTGCTGACAAACCAAAAGAAAGTTTAAAGCGTTGGCGTAAGTTATTTAAGTAATTTGGAGAAGAAAAATCTTATACAGAAAAAGAGGTAAAGGTTCTTTAGGTCGACCCTGCGTTAGTTGTTCAGGTTACTATAATTGGTTACATTCAGAGGAAAAGCGCCAGTTGAAAAAGTTGAAAAAGCAAAAAGACGATTACGATTATAGTCTTATTAAGACGTTTATGATGAACACCAGGGAAAAGTGGGCGCATTGTCCATCAATATGTTTCTATCCAATGACTATGGAGTGGGGATGAATCCTAAACGAATTCGCCGCATTATGAAGAAATATAACCTAGTAGCGAAAATAGGAGCTACCATACCATATAAATAAATGGCGAAAGTTTCAAATTGGACAGGATTCGATGAACACCTTGCTCATGCGTCTAGTAATCGTCCACCCAAGGGTCGAATAGGCTGCTTCAGCTTGCTAGGCTAGGCGCCCGATATGAACCTCATTCCTTTCGGAGGTTTAATGAGAATAAAAAGTACGCTATTATTTTCGGACTCTGTTGAAAGATTTAATAAACGAACACATTCTAATCTCTCAATTACTTTTAAAAAAGCATCTGGTGATGATTGACCTGGTATTTCCCTTAGCCATCCAAGCCTAGTTTTGGATTTAGCGGAAGGGGTATCAATTAATTTCTCCAATTGTTGTTTTTGCCATGGAGATAACGGTTTATAGAGTGAATTATATACTTTCTCCTCTGCCCTTCGCCTTGTTTCCCATACTAATCTTTCAATCGTTGTCATAGCAGGCAGAATGATTTTTCGCTTTCGCATTTCTTCTAAAGTCATCCTTATTAGGAACAGTGCATTTGAATTTTCAATTGCATGGGGGAGTAATGCCTGTGAAATAATCCGATATGACTGTGCTGAAAAATTAGAAAAACCATAATACTTTCGTATTTCCTCCATATGTTCATGTTTCGTTTGCACTCGTTCAGAATATAGCTTAAATTCACTTGCATCTACTTGTAACTGATTAGCAACATAGTTTATCACCTTATCAGGAACATTCTTGATATCTGAAAGAGACCAACCAGGGTAACGAAAAAGACAAATTTGAATAGCGAATCCCAATCGATTATGATCTCTTCTTCTACGTCTTATTACCTCAATATCATCTTGTGTAAGGGTATAGTAATACGCTAATTCCCAATTACTTAAAGTAGACGGGATTATCAAAAAACCCTTTCTTTGATCTCAGGTGTAAGTAGTTCTCTTGCTCTTAGATACACAGGAAAATCCCCCTTAATCCAACCCGAAGGTTTAATTTTTTTCCAAAGCTCGATACAACACTGATTTACTAACACCCGTCATATCCGTAATTTCTTTGATGCTATATTGTTTAGATGAATGTAGTTTTAAAGCACGTTCCACCAACTCGGGGTCTTTGGAAGGTCTCCCCCCATTTCGGCCTCTCATTCTTGCAGATTGTAATCCTGATTTTGTACGCTCACTGATAATATCTCGTTCTAGTTCAGCAATACTGGCCATTGTTCGGAAGAAAAAACGTCCCATAGCTGTAGATGTATCAATATTATCCTGTATGGAAATAAAATTGACCTTTTTTTCTTCAAAGGTTTCAACCAATTCAATTAGATGTTTTGTAGACCTTGAGATACGATCCAACTTATAAACGACCACAGAATCACCTTTACTTATAGCCTTTAGGAGTTGTTCTAATTCTGGACGTTCTTTTCTCGTTCCAGTTATTTTCTCTTTGTAAATAACAGCTGCGCCTGCTTTTTCTAAAGCATCAATTTGAAGATCTAAAATTTGATCTTGAGTAGAAACACGAGCATATCCAAAAACTTTCCCCATTAAATTCCCTCCCCAAGAATAATTGTTCCCTAATTCGGATTATAAGTCAATTTTAGGGAAGATGAATACGGGAATGGTTTAGGGATTAGAAAACGCCAAAAACCATGTGTACTATAGATAGGTAAAATTTTTCCCTTAAACATTCGTTAATGGGAATTACTGTTATAAAAAATCATTTTATGTTTTTCATTCAAATCTTCACTTGAATATTAACCAAGGAAAGGGATATACTATATTCAAGTAAACACTTGAATATTAATGGGGTGATAATGTGAATAAGAAAGATACTTGTGAAATTTTTTGTTATGACGAGGAAAAGGTCAATCGAATACAAGGTGATTTAAAAACAATCGATATTGTTAGTGTTGCCCAATTGTTAAAAGCAATTGCGGATGAAAATAGGGCAAAGATTACCTATGCTTTGTGTCAAGACAAAGAGTTATGTGTGTGTGATATAGCAAATATTATTGGTATTACGGTGGCAAATGCTTCTCATCATTTAAGGACCCTTCATAAGCAGGGGATTGTAAAATATAGAAAAGAAGGAAAACTAGCGTTTTATTCGTTAGACGATGAACATATTAGACAAATAATGATGATTGTACTAGAACATAAGAAAGAGGTGAATGTCAATGTCTGATCAAAAGGCAATAACATCTGAACAAGAAATGAAGGCCTATCGTGTACAAGGTTTTACTTGCGCAAACTGCGCGGGTAAATTCGAAAAAAATGTAAAACAGCTATCTGGAGTTGAGGATGCAAAAGTAAATTTTGGTGCATCTAAAATTGCTGTTTATGGTAATGCAACGATAGAAGAACTAGAAAAAGCAGGTGCATTTGAGAATCTTAAAGTGACTCCTGAAAAATTTGCTCGTCAAGATTCACAAGAGGTGAAAGAGGTTAAAAAAGAAGAAAAAGTGCCGTTCTATAAAAAACACAGCACTTTACTCTATTCAGCCTTATTTCTTGTCTTTGGTTACCTTTCCTCATCTGTTAATGGGGATGAGAACATTGTTACTACATTATTATTTGTAGCATCTATGTTAATCGGAGGATTATCACTCTTTAAAGTCGGTTTACAAAACTTGATTCATTTTGACTTTGACATGAAAACCCTTATGACAGTAGCTGTTATAGGTGGTGCCATTATAGGAGAATGGGCTGAAGTTTCCCTTGTTGTCATACTCTTTGCAATTAGTGAAGCACTTGAACGATTCTCTATGGATAGAGCAAGACAGTCGATTCGTTCATTAATGGATATCGCTCCTAAAGAGGCGCTCGTTAGACGTAATGGACAAGAAATAATGATTCATGTTGATGATATTGCTGTTGGGGATATCATGATTGTAAAACCTGGTCAAAAGATTGCAATGGATGGTGTAGTTGTAAGTGGATACTCTGCCGTTAACCAAGCAGCTATTACAGGTGAATCAGTCCCTGTTGAGAAAACGGTTGATGATGAAGTATTTGCAGGTACCTTAAATGAAGAAGGATTACTTGAAGTAAAAATAACGAAACTTGTGGAAGATACAACGATTTCTAAAATTATTCATCTTGTAGAGGAAGCACAGGGTGAACGTGCTCCATCTCAAGCATTTGTTGAGAAATTCGCAAAATATTATACGCCAATCATCATGATCATTGCGGCTTTAGTCGCAGTTGTTCCTCCACTTTTCTTTGATGGCAGTTGGGAAACATGGATTTATCAAGGATTAGCTGTTCTTGTTGTTGGTTGTCCTTGTGCGTTGGTCATATCGACTCCTATTTCTATTGTATCAGCAATTGGAAATGCTGCGAAAAAAGGTGTCCTTGTAAAAGGAGGAGTGTATTTAGAAGAAATGGGTGCCTTAAAGGCTATTGCATTTGATAAAACAGGTACCTTAACAAAAGGGGTCCCAGCTGTAACTGATTATAATGTGTTGAACAAACAGATAAATGAAAAAGAATTGCTATCCATTATTACTGCATTGGAGTATCGTTCTCAACATCCTCTTGCTTCAGCCATCATGAAAAAAGCAGAAGAAGAAAACATTACTTATTCTGACGTAAAGGTAGAGGATTTCTCTTCTATAACAGGAAAGGGTATAAAGGGTATTGTAAACGGGACGACTTATTATATAGGCAGCCCGAAACTCTTTAAGGAATTATTGACTGCTGATTTCGATAAAGACTTAGAGCAAAATGTTACTACTCTTCAAAATCAAGGGAAAACAGCGATGGTTGTTGGAACTGATAAAGAAATGCTCGCTATTATTGCTGTAGCTGATGAAGTACGTGAGTCAAGTAAAGAAATCATTCAAAAACTACATCAACTTGGTATTAAAAAGACAATTATGCTTACAGGTGATAATAAGGGTACTGCGAGTGCAATAGGTGGGCATGTCGGAGTTTCAGATATTCAAGCAGAACTTATGCCTCAGGACAAATTAGACTATATTAAACAATTGAGGTCCGAGTACGGAAACGTAGCTATGGTTGGAGATGGTGTCAATGATGCTCCTGCTTTAGCAGCATCTACAGTTGGGATCGCAATGGGAGGAGCTGGTACAGATACAGCCCTGGAAACGGCAGACGTCGCTCTAATGGGAGACGATTTAACAAAACTTCCATTCACTGTAAAGCTTAGCCGAAAAGCTCTAAATATCATCAAAACTAACATTACTTTTGCAATTGTTATTAAATTAATTGCCTTACTATTGGTTATCCCAGGCTGGTTAACGCTCTGGATTGCTATCCTTTCAGATATGGGTGCAACACTTCTGGTAGCATTAAATAGTTTACGACTTATGAAAGTGAAAGAATAAAGGAAACAGGGCTTTCCAGACAGAGGAAAGCCCTTTTCTAAAAAAAATTTCATTAATAGTGTAACTTCTAAACCTCCAGCCTAATTAAAAATAGAAAGATTGGGTATAAGTAAAACATCAGTTTTTATATTACATATTGGTATAAATATACCGTGGGTGTATTCCATCAAAAGCCCTAATTAGTGCATCTGAACGAGTAAAGCATATTAAACATGCCAATACAATGGGAATCAAAGTATCTGGTAAAGTTGAAGTGGATATGCCGGAAGTAGTGAAGTGGAAGGAAGGAATCGTAAACAAGCTAACGAATGGGGTTCGGACCTTGCTGAAAGGCAATGGAGTTGAGGTGATTAGTGGAGAAGCTTATCTCACCGAGTCCCATACTGCAAAAGTCACAGTGGGAAACGAAGAACAGGTATATTCCTACAAAGATTTAATCCTTGCGATAGGGTCCCTACCTTTCGAATTAAAAAGTATGCCATTTGATAAGAAGAGAATCATTTCATCTACGGAGGCATTAATGTTACAAGAAGTACCGAAACATTTAGTAGTAGTAGGTGGTGGTTATATCGGTTTGGAATTGTGGACAGATTATGCTAAGTTTGGTGCAAAAGTAACAATTCTAGAGGGTTCAGATACGATTCTTCCTGGTACTGACTCCATCGCGTACAAGGCGGAGAAAATATCGGTGATGAAGTAAAAATCGGTGTTGAAGTGAATGGCAAAGAAGAAATTGTTAAAGGTGATTATTGCTTAGTATCCATTGGAAGAAAACCGAATACCGGGCAAATTGGTCTGGACAATATCGGTGTAGAATTAGATGAACGAAAATTTATTAAGATTAATGATAAATGTCAAACAAACATTGATCTATGCAATCGGTGACTGTGCAGGTGGTTATCTCCTTGCTCATAAAGCGAGTTATGAAGGTAAGATAGCTGCAGAAGTAATTTGCGGTCAAAACAGTGTGATTGATTTTCAGTCCATGCCATTTGTTATTTTCAGCGATCCTGAAGTAGCCTATACGGGTATAACAGAGAAGGGAGCTAAGGAAAGAGGATACGAAACAGTTTCCAGCCGTTTTCCATTCCAAGCCAACGGCAGAGCATTATCTGTATCGGATGCCGATGGATTTGTCCAAGTCGTGGCGGATAAGGAGTCAAATCAGTTGTTAGGTGTACAGATGGTAGGACCAGATGTATCTTCGCTTATTGCTGAAGCAGTCTTTGCAATTGAGTCAGGGGCAACTGCAGAAGATCTCAGCCTTACAATTCATGCACACCCAACTTTGCCTGAACCACTTATGGAAGCAGCCGAAGGAGTTATGGGACATGCTATTCATATGTTAAATAAAAAATAACTTAAGGGAAATAAATAAGCCTAAATTTTAATTCAGTACAATTTGAAATTATCGACAAATAACTCCCAGCTATAAATCTTAACAATTAAATTATCGTAATAAAAAATCAGTTAGTGGGTTGATATAATTGACTTTAATTTTGAACGTTATTTCTGCAATAGGGGCATTTATAGTTACCAATATTGATGATATTTTTGTTTTGATGCTGCTATTCTCACAGGCAAAAGCACAGGTGAAAACGAGTGAAGGTTTAAAAGGTAAGCGGACAGAGAATAAGCATATATCCCCTAAGGATATAGTTATTGGGCAATATCTAGGTTTTGCCTTGTTAGTAGTAGTTAGTCTCTTAGGAACTTTTGGAGTTATGTTAATTCCAGAGAAATGGGTAGGATTACTTGGACTAATTCCAATCTATTTAGGGAGTATGTTGTTTATCAAGGGAGAAGACGATGATGAAAATGCAATTCTTTCAAGTTTAAATTCTGGAAAGTATAATAGTGTCTTTTTAAGTGTAGCATTTATAACATTTGCTAATGGCGGAGATAACATTGGAATATATGTTCCTTTCTTCTCTACTTTAACCATGAACCAATTAGCAGTAACGGTTATTACTTTCTTTATTATGGTGGCAATTTGGTGTTTTATTGGATATCGTTTGGCAGCTTTTAAACATGTCTCTGAAACCTTAGAGAATTATGGTAGGTGGATTATACCCATTGTCTTTATTGGTTTAGGAATCTATATCATGGTGGAGAACGAAACTTTCAGTGCCCTTTTGAGTTTAATAAATTAAAAAACAATCTTCAAAAGTCCCTCTGGTTAACAGTAGGGAGCTTTTGTTTTTCTTCTTCCAAATAATGGAATCTATCTTAACCAACTAAGTCTGCTATTTTGACCTTTTTATTCTTTGTGTTTGTTAGTGGATCATTAAAGTAAAAATAGCTTTGGTCATATCCTGTCACTAATACAGAGTGTACCTTATGAAGCCCTATTAGATTACTTTGCAACACAGGGGCTAACTACCCTTTCAATAGAAAAAACTGAGGAGTTACCACAAAGGAACCCTAAAAATGGCAAGTACCAGCATGTTTGGATTGATTATCATGAATAACCAAATGGAAAGATGTCTGGATTTATACAGATAATAAAACGACTAGAATAGTTACTAATAAGCCGATGATTCCTTAGCGTAGGAATCATCGGCTTATTTTATTTCGAAATTTGCTTAGCGTGGGTTTTATGTCAAACTGTTGGTGGTACCCCTAAATACAAACCAGCGGTATTGCCAAGAAGATCATCTATCGTTGTATTAAAATAATTAGCCATTTTTATTAGTAGTTGAATATCTGGCTCAACATGATCGTTTTCATAGTGAGAATATCTAGCCCTTGATATTCCAAGTGCATCAGCCACTTCATTTTGAGTCTTTGATCCTCTCAATACTTTTAAACTTTTACTTAACAAGGTTTTCACACCCCTTCTATCGTTAGTATAGATAAAAAAATTATCAAAAATCATTGGCGATAAGTTTTTTATCATGTAAGGTTTAGTTAAGTTAGATAAATTATTTATCAGTAGAGAGGGACTAAATAGAAACAATAAGATTATATATATATTGAAAACGTATGAAGAAGCTTGCTTAAACCAGAGACAAGAGCATATTCTCTAGTGATTACTATTATAATAACTCACTATCAATCCTGATCGAGAATTTATTTATGGCACAAATTTAGTTGATGCTAATGGAATAAGTCTACTGATGGGATTTTTTTATCTCAAAAATGATAAGTAATTTATCAAAACTAAAATAGGAGAGGATTTTAATGGAAAGAAGAACCTTAACTGTAAATGAAGCTGCTGATTATTTAGGTGTATGCAATGATACGATCTATACAATGGTTAGAACGGAAGAAATTCCGCATTTTCGAATTAGAAGAAGAATTTTTTTCTCCAAAGAGACGATAGATATTTGGGTTCGAGAACAAGAGATGAATCATCAGGTGATTTGACTTTAATTTAACATCACGAAGTTTGAAAGGATGTATAAGATGCAGGGCTGGATAAAACTTCATCGTAAAATCCTTCATAGTGAATTATTTCAAGAGGTCTTTGTATCGAAATAAACCAAATTAGGGTTATGTGAAAAGTATTCTCCAATCATGGAAAAACAAAGGGGTTGGCACATTGGAGGAGGCAAAGATCGAAGAATCTCAGCATAATAGTTGGGTCATTGTTCTCCCTCCTTCCTCAAACAAAACTACTTTTCAATTAAACTGCGCTAACCCTAGTTAGAGCGCTTACTTTTATTAAGCAATTGTTCCGATTTTCTGGAGCAAGTATTGAAATTTATTGCCATTAATTCATTTTTTTCAAGTTTAAAACTCGTGAGCCTCGTATCTATAACAGTCAGTTATATAAGGCATATATGAATCTGGCACTAATTCTCTACAATAGTCTTCCATAATTACCTTACGACTCCCGTCTTCTAAAATAGTATTATGCTCTCCTCTCTTGTTTCGGCTACTGTCGTAAAGATAGTAAATTAGTTCTCCATTAAATTGAAATTCAGTAATAATAGCCTCATTATTTGAAGAAAATTGAACAAATCGAATGAAGTCTGGTTTTTTTTGTTTAACATTTTCCATAAATTTATTGATTTTACTTCGCTGAGTAGCGGTTATATTCGTAGGGGTTATATCACCATTATTTATTGCATCTTCTTTCGTATAATCGATGAAGCAGGAGATGGTACTGTTGGAGTCGATATGGCTTCACAATCTTCCTATGACCTGGTCATTTTAGATATTATGATGCCAGATATTGATGGATGGGAGGTCTGTTACAGGATTCAAGAATTTCAAAATGTCCCAATTCTGATGCTGACAGCCAGAACCGATATAACTGATCGTGTTCGAGGCTTGAATTTGGGTGCAGATGACTATTTAACTAAACCGTTTGCTCCTGAGGAATTGGTGGCACGTGTAAATGCACTTTTAAGACGCCATGAAATTGGTCAATCCTCTTCTACTCCTTATTTTATACAAGATGGGTTATCCATTGATAGTGTTAGTAGAGAGGTTAAGGTTAACGAGCAATTAGTTGAGTTCACTCGGAAAGAGTTTGAATTGTTTCATCTTTTAGTTAGTCAACCAAATCAAGTGTATACAAGAGAAATATTATTGAATCAAATTGGATCATTATACCGATCCCGTTATCTGCAATATCTACTTTTAGGTATTTATGGTTAAATACTATTTCCATCTTGATCAATCCTTCATTTGAATAACGTATCGCATTGCTTAGTAAATTAATAAATATTTGTTCCATCCTTACTGAATCAGCCTTTATCAGAGGTAAATGATTGGTTACCCTAAGGGATGTATTTAATCCTTTAATCTGAGCTTCTCTTTGTACCTTTGAAAGTGCTTGCTCAGCTATTTCACTTATATTTACATAGTCAAAATTGAGTTCAATACGAGCTTCTTCCATTTTAGATAGTTCAAATACGTCATTAATCAATTGAGTTAGTCGCTTCGATTCATCCTGAATAATTTTTAGATACTGTTGTTTTTCATCATTGTTCTGGTAGTAACCCTCTCGTAATACCTGTGCATATCCCTGTAGATATGAAATTGGAGTTCGCAATTCGTGAGAGATATCAGCGCACGATGGACTAAGGATCTTTTCCCATGACGAATGGGGAATCCCTGAGGGAGAAAAACATGACTATATGGGATTTTCAATAACTGATGAGGGCTTTTACAGCAGCGGTCATCCATCGCCTTCATCCAATATGAAGAACCCCTTTGGAATTGTAAAGAGCGATAATATGGGGAGAAATCTTGAAAGGCTAAATTTATATGGTGAAATTGACTTCCATAGCATGACGGCTGGATATTATTCGCATGTTATTTATGTTCAGAACCCTGAACCAAACTCACGAATGGAAGAGACAGGTCTATATTACACATTAGATGATACTAAAACTTGGGAGAAAAGTCAGATGAATGGTGTAAGTGGTCAACCAGCAGCTATGGCTGTACATCCTACTCTGGAGAACATTATAGTTATTAGTACAAATGAAGGGGTGTTTTTATCGAAAGACTATGGAAATACTTTTGAAATATTAATGGATATTGCAGCTACTTCTTTAGCTTTTGCTGAAGAAGGAGACTTATTCGTAGGGACTATTACGGAGGAAGCTTCTTTAATTAAGGTGAATATTAATTCAGGAGAAGAAACGGCCCTTCCTATACCTGGACTAAGTGATGGGGATGCGATTTCCTATGTTGCAATAAACCCGCAAGATTCAAATGAAGTAGTATTTACAACTTTCCTGAAAGATATTTTTCTCACTAGGAAAAATGGTAGTAATTGGGAACGGATAGCGACAAAGGGAGTGGCCACTTCTAACTAATATAAAACAGTAACGTCATCTAATAATGGCCAAAAGTTTGAGACTACAGATTTTTTCAAATTTGGTCACGAGGGATGATTCATCTTCGACTTTGAGTAAATAAATTTAGATCTGTGTACACTACCACGTACTTTGATGAAAGTGATTAGTGGGAAAAAATCCTTGAGTTCAATGAGCATTTAGTTGATTTGCTATTGATACCCTGTATTCATATCTACTAAGTGCCATAGGGGAGCGTAGTTACTGTGTGTGAAGATAATAAAGGATAAATGTATGGTCATAAATTGAAAATCGAACAAACAAAACAGGGTCAGATTTAATGACATGATGCCTTAAGGTAGTGTCTATAGAATATGGAAGCAATACCGAAATGAGAATTAAATCCTATATGTGACTTGTTTTAGTGTCAGTCGTTTCATAATACCAATTAAGGAGTGGAAAATATGATGATGGGTTGGGATGTAATTAGCATGCTTTTATGGATAGTTATTCTAGGTTTTATCATATATGGAATCACAGTACTAGTTAGAAAGCCTTTTGATAAAAAGGAAGATCATTCTCTCCAAATATTAAAGGATCGTTTAGCTAAAGGAGAAATAGATGAAAAAGAATACAATGATAAAAGGGCCATTTTAAAGAGTAGAGATTAAATTATTATGAGTGCTTTATGTCGGTTGTAAGAAATAACATACTGTTAGCCATCTTCACAAATTCAACAAATTTAAAGAGTAGACTTAGGATTATCAAATAAAAGGAGTGAAGATGATGAGACTAAAAAAAGGGTCATTTATATTTTCTTTTGCACTAGCCGCACTTTTAGTAGTCGGACAAGCTGCATTTGCAGAAGGAGCTGAGAATAATGGAGTGGGTTTCTCAGCAAATGGCAATAACATGATGGGCAATATGGATGGAAACAGTATGATGAACATGATGAATGGTAACGGAATGACGAAAATGATGGAAAATGGAAACATGTCTAGCATGATGAATGCTATGAATTCTCCTCAGGGAGAGAAAATGATAGAGGCTTGTGGTAACTTTATGGAATCTCAAGAAGGCAACGTAGAAAAAAGTAATACTTCAAAGTAATACACGATCTTGTTAAGGCCTCGTTTAGAGGCCTTAACTATTTTTGTGAGGATTAACAGTTAAGTTGGGAGCGATGAGTTATGAAGAAATGGGGTCCAATGCTATACGATTGTACTATGGCTCCTTTAGAGAAAGTTAGGTTTAGGAAAATTAGAGCAACTCTAATCAATAAGGCAACAGGAAGAGTGTTAGAGGTTGGGTCTGGAACTGGAGTGAATTTCCCACTTTATCATAAAGTAACAAGAGTAGATGCAATTGAACCGAATCCCTCGATGAAGAAACAAGCTACAAGAAGGTTGAAACAATCAAAAATTTCTATACACATGACCAATGGCAATGCTGAGATATTACCTTATGAAAATAACACGTTTGATACTGCTGTTGCGACACTTGTCTTCTGCACCATTCCGGACCCTCAAAAAGCGATTGATGAAATCCAACGTGTTTGTAGACCTAATTCTTCCATATTGCTATTTGAACATGTCAAAATGAATCAATCATTGTTGGGGAAAACACAAGATATTTTGACCCCAGTATGGAAGCGAATTTGTGATGGATGTCATCTAAATCGCAATACGTTGGAATTACTGAAAGCATCCAATATAGAAGTTGTGAGAGTAGAATCTTACTATAAGGGCCTTTTTTTGGTCATAGAAGGTGTGAATAGAAAAGATACTGATAGCAATCCTAAGAATGGTCATGAACAATTATGAGAAGTGTTCCAGTGAGTCACAGGATAAAACTTACTAAAGTAGTACCATTGTTTGTAATAGCATTATTCTTACTTATTGTTGATTCATCCATAGTGGATGCACACTCTTCGTTAGAAAAAACGTCTCCCAAAAATGGAGAGGTATTGGAAGTATCACCTTCAGTAATAGAGATTACGTTTCAAGATCCTGTTATTTTACATTCAGAATCGGTTAAGATCATTGATGGAACCTGATCCGAGGTTCAAATAAAAGAAACCAAACTTAGTTCACAAGATGCGGGAAATATCAATGTTGCTTTAGAAAGTAAACTAGAGCCTGGAAAATATATTGTCAGGATAAACGTCTTAGCATTAGATGGATATTCGATTAAAGAAGAATTCAATTTTTTTATCCAGAAAAGGGCTTCAGTAGAAGAAGACATGGATTTCAAACTAATAAGATCAAGTATTAGAGATGGGGAAATCATTAAGGGGTCCCCAGACCAATTGGAATTATGGTTTAATCATCCTGCAGAAGTGTCAGCATTCGGACTTTTTAATGACCAACAAGAAGTAATTAAAATGAAAATTCCAATGGCTAATTCCGAAAATCCTTCCCATATCATTATTCCATTTTCAGAAGAACTTGATCAAGGAACATACCAGGTTACCTGGTATGCCTCTCCGTCTGAAGTAGACAAGCAGATATTCTCTAACAATAAACAGGGCGTTTTTTATTTTGCAGTCGATGAGTTTTCTTCATTAAGTCAAGGCGCAGGATTAGTAGATAGAGGCCTCATATGGTCAATACTTGATTTTACTTTTGAATTAAAACAAATAGCATATTGGTTCATTTTTATTGGTTTATCACTGTTATTCGGCTTTAACTGGTTTCATACTGTGGTGACTAAAAATCAGTTTTGGCATTATCAGTCCTTAACGTTAAATATCTTACTTTTTATAGTTAGTGCTTTAGGTATCACTTTAATGGTGATTTATCAAAGGACAGAGTTACATGAGTTATCCATAGTCGAATTCATTCAACTAAAGTTCACTTGGATTCCTATAGTTCAATTTCTTTTACTTTCTTTTGGTTTTTTAATCAAAAAGATAAGGCTATTATTATTTGGACTAACATTATTAATGTTGCCATTTGTCATAGGACATGCCTCTTATCCAAGATATGGTGGTTATGTAACAATGGCTATTTCCTATCTTCATGTGCTAGCCGTTGCAATTTGGATGGGAGGTCTTTTGGCATTATTGTTAAAACCTAAAGGCCTAAATAATATAAAATGGATAAAAACTGCTGGAGTGCCCTTTACAAAATGGGCTTTATCAAGTGTCTTAGTGATCATCTTTTCAGGAATCGCGATGACCTTTCAATTTCTTCCTTCTTTTTCTTTAGGGAGTCTGTTCGTAAGTGAGTGGGGAAGAGCTCTTGTTATAAAAACAACATTATTTATTATCCTGGTAGTGATAGGATATGTTCAGCGAAAAACGATCCTGAATATGAGTTCAAAATTTGATCATTCTTTCTTTGTAAGAACAAGAGCTGAGGTGTTTTTTGGAATTATCACTCTCTTTTTTGCAGCTTCGTTAGTCGCAACCAATCCTGGTGCCGGTGAGCAAGGGGTCTATCTTGAGAAAAATGTTAAAGAAGACTTAGCTCTCGATGTAGATGTTACGCCGTTTCATGTTGGACAAAATACAATTACCTTACAGTTCCAAGAGGATTCAACTATTCGCAACGTTTCTGTTGTTCTTAGTATGCCTCCTAACTGGAAAGTAGAAAGAAAAGCGTTTGCAGTTGATGACAGAACCTATAAGCTAACAGGTAATTTACTACATGCAGCAGGGACGTTAAAGATGGACATTTCGGTTGAGTTGACAAACGGAAAGGAAATACAAATTCCTTATAGAATTGTAGTTCCGGGTGAAACACGCTTTAATGAGTCATGATTTGAATAAATGAGGTCTTAAAAGACCCAGAAACGAGGTCATAAAGATTGAATACCATTCACCATGGATTTTGGACATACGTTGTTTTTCGAAAAAAAAAAGAACTTAGTGAAATGGTTTTTGTTAGGTGCTGTTGGGCCAGATGTGATTTATTTCATTATGTTCTTCTTCCTTGCCATTGAAAAAGGAATTCTGAACACTCAGTTATTCGTAGACGTATTTCAGTTAGTCATGTCTGGATTCGAAATGGATTCATCTAGTAAATCAGTGAATCAATTGCACGATTTTATTCTTGAAATGTTCAATAATCCAGTAGTAGATATGCTCCGAAAAACGGGACACTCACTCATTATCTGGGGAATTGTATACGGTGGGGTTGTATGGAGAAAAGGTCTAAAGTTAACCCGGTTACATGCGCTCTTATTTGGATGGGTAGGTCATATTATTACAGATTTACTGACGCATGTGACAGACGCTACACCGATTTTCTATCCAATCAGTGACTTTGTGATAAAAGGTCCCGTTTCTTATTGGAATCCTAACTACTACGGAAAAGAATTTCAAACCATTAATACGATATTGATAATCGTCGCCACCGTCTACATGGTTTATGACTTTATAAAGTACAAAAGAAGAAATAAAAAATAAGTTTCTTTTCTAGCGAAAAGAATAAACAAATTTTAAAAATAAGGAAGTGATTGTATAAAACATATTCGTTCGGTTGTTGTGGTAGGACTCGTGGTTTTCTTTTTGATGGTATGGATGGTTCCATCATTTAGAGAGATAATTCCCATTCTCTTTTCAACTGATGCCGTTGAAAGTCTGAAAACTTACATGAGATCATTAGGCTTTTGGGGTCCACTTTTCGCTATCTTTTTAATGGTTTTACACAGCGTCGTTTTTGTTCCTTCAGAAATCATTTTGTTTGCAAATATCTATATTTATGGTTTTGCATTAGGACTCCTATATACTTGGATTGGCTCAATGCTTGGTGCCTATTTATCTTTTTATTTAGCTCGTTTATTTGGAAAGCCATTAGTAGAAAAATTTGTTTCCATAGAAAAGCACGAAAAGTTTGATCGGTGGTTTCAAAAGAATGGAACGTTCGGTTTGTTTATATTACGTTTAATTCCTTTATTTTCATTTAATTTACTCAATTACGGGGCAGGATTAGTATCCATTACTTTTTGGCAGTTCACGTGGTCTACAGCTTTGGGAATCATTCCGCCGATGATGGTGATGGGCTGGTTGTATATAAACTCGCTACAAACGAATTGGGGGTTCATCATTTTATTCGTTTTGATCGTTAGTATCGTTTTAATTAAAATTTATAAGAAAGGTTTATTGGCGAAACACAGCAGAAGAAGTAAGGGTTGACCCTTGTTCAATATGATTTTAAATTAACCTCTTGACCTTGTAGTTTAGTATAAGGTTTATATTTATGGTAAATCTACTGGAGGTGTTATGAAATGGGAAAAAGAAATGTAGAGGTTTTTATTGCAGGCTGTCCAATGTGTGATGAAACCGTAAGTTTGGTGGAAGAGTTAAGCTGTGATCACTGTTCTATTTCTTACTATAATTTAAATGAAACAAGTAAAGAAAAAGCAGGTCTGGAAAAAGCAAAAGAATATGGGATTACTCGAGTCCCAGCAGTAGTGGTTGATGGAATGCTTATAGATTGTTGTCAGCAGCAACAACGCATAACTCGTGAAGAACTGGAGAAAGCAGGAATTGGTCAGGGCTAAGACTGTTAATTATTTAAGGGAGTGATTTTTTGAGTGAGGGCCTATTAATTGGAGATTTAAGTAAGAAATTTAATATTAGTACTCAATCAATAAGGTACTATGAACGAATAGGCTTAATTAATCCTCCAAAGCGAACAGAGTCAAAGTATCGTATCTATTCTAATGAAGACGAAAGTAAGCTCCGCTTTATTTTACAGGCAAAGCAATTCGGTCTATCATTAGATGATATTAAGGAGTTAATCAATCTTAGTTCCAATAATATACGTCCGTGCGAACATCTGAAAAGCTTACTGGAACGCCATATTCGAGATGTAATTAACCGTATCCAGAGGCTTGAAGATTTCAGGTCCCAACTAATTGACCGATATGAGCAGGTAGAAGTCATTGTAGATCATAATGAAGGTAATATATGCAAAATAATAGAAAGTGAATCACTGAAATAATCTTACAACCCGTTACTAATCATCACGTAACGGGTTGTTAATTGAGCAAACTTAAAAGGAAAACAAAAAAATAATTAGATTACTTTGAACAAAAGTTAGACTTGTTACAGAAAAATAAATAATATATATCACATTGAAGGTAATGCATTATTGTATGAATCTTTGTGTATTATCTTGAATCCGAGTCTTCTGTAAACTCGGAGCTATTTTTGAATAACTGGAGAAACCCCATTTTGGACGGGGGTTCCCTTTTTTAGCTCCAATATTAACAATAATCTTTAACATAGCTGAAAAATTAAAAGTAGAAGTATAATAAAACCTTTGCCCTTTTATAAAATGAGTTGACTGAAAACAAACATAAGAAGTAAAATTCCAATTCCTAAAGCTCTTACTCCATAAAGTTGACTTTCTGACAAAGCAGTCCCTTTCATACTCCTCCAACTGGGGTAATAGAAGCCGATCACAGGAGCTGCGATTAATCCTATAGTCATCAATATTACTGCTAAGAATTCCATAATAGCCACCCTTTCTTTATAATAACTAGTAACCAAATAATTCCCATATCAAACAACAAGAACCAGGTTATACTCATTGCAGCTGTAGTTTTGTTTTGAAACTGAGTTTATGTTTAGGGGCCACTCAAGAATAGTGAATTGAGTCCATTGTTCCGTTAAATCGGAGCGTTTATTTAATAAAAGTAAGCGCTCTAGTAGGTTTACGGAAATAAGATTATAGAAGGGTTCGTGTCATATTACATAGAATTTAATTTAAAGGTCTATTTATTGGTGGGAGTAGTAATGACAAAACCGATTGTAAATTTGAATGAGTATAATACTGAATGGGAAAGTCAATTCGATTATGAGAGAAAGCGAATTATTGCTGCTATTGGTGATCCAATAACTGGAATTGAACACATTGGAAGCACTTCAATAAAAGGATTAAAAGCTAAGCCGATTATTGACATTATGGTAGGGATAAAGGATTTAAAAAGTACATCAGCTTTCGTGCAACCTTTAAGTGAAATAGAATTTGAATATGTTCCAAAACCAGAATTAACAGATAGAAGATTTTTCAGAAAGGGATTATGGGGGCAAGGGACTTGTCACTTACATATTTGTGAAATACATAGTACAGAATGGATTGAAAAAACAGTATTTCGTGATTATCTTAGAAAGTACCCTGAATTTGCTGAGGAATATGCCCTGTTAAAAAGTGAACTAGCTACTAAATACAAGTATGACAGACCAGCATACACCCAACAAAAAGAACCATTCATTAAAGACATTATCAAAAAAGCCAGAATGGAATTTCAGAGATAAACTTATTCCGTTATCTCGGAGCGTTAGTTGAAGATGAGATCAAATTAAGACCAAACATTTTAGATATGTCTAATATGAGTGGTTCTTTTAATACCAAGCGTTAAAGTCCTCTAACCTAAATATAAGTTTTATCCCTATATGCTTGAATATTTTTAGCAAAAGAAACTCTTCCAAATAATTTGGAAGAGTTTCTTTGTGTAGTAATTGAGCTTAGATTAAATATTATTTAGAGAGTCATTAAGAGATCTGCATGATGCTCATGTATCCGAAATATAAAGATTGTGCAAAGAACACTATGCCCCATACTATAGCAGGTATGAATGTCTTTTTAGCAAGGATAGATGCATCGCCAGCGTTTCTTCGATCTTTATAACACATAACTAATATAACAGCTGCAGAGTAAATACTCTCCATAAGGTTTACACATATGAAGAATAATAGCACTAGAGGTACAAATGGTTCTTGAAGATGGAACCAAAGATATGTAAGAATTCCTCCAAATGTAATTAACCAAAAGAAACCATATAGATTACGGATCCATAGGACTAAATTCAAAAGAACAATAAATGCTAATACATAAATGATCCACTCGTATTTCTGAAGGTTAAAGAGATAAAAGAGTCCAAATGCCATAGCGGATGAAAATACATATCCTGATAATGTTGTTAAGACACCACCAAGCCATGAAGATTGTCCTGTTTGTGCTAGACCCGATTTATCATAGAAAAGTTGGATTGATCTTACTCTCCCGCTCGTAATTAAAGCCATTAAAGCATGTCCAGTTTCATGAAGAAGTGTATCAATACCTCCAATGTATTTCCCTACAACAGGTATTCTTGACACTAAGAATGCAACACATAAAGTGACTATGTAAGTCATAGCAGCCTCCATCTTGTAGCCTCATATTTGTCCTCATTATAACCTAAAAATAAAATACTCAAGACAATCATTATTGATAATAATATTATTAGAAAACATTGCCATAAATGAAATTGAATAGTATTATTAAGTTGTATTACTTTTTGTTTTTATTTTTTGGCAATCCTTATGGATTAGCGGTTAACTTATGAAACGTATGCGTCCTCTGTGGATGACTCTATAAAACACTGTCAGATCATATGATCTTCCGATCGTATGATCAGTGTTTTATTAATGAGACATTCTGGAGGGCGCTTTTTGCGTTTCAAAAAACTTTAGAAGAAGGGATGATTTATTATGGCAGTAACATTAGCAGAGGTTTTTGGTAGAAGAGACGTTGTGGAGGATTGTAAACAATCAGTTCAGTCTAACCCCTTATTTTCATCTTTTGCTCCACGTATTTTTGGAGAAGTTATTTTAAGGGATGGGACTCGACGTATGTATCGCACTCGCGCCACTAAGAAAAAGGATGCTGAACAAGAAATTCTTATCTTCGTAGCATCTTTAGAACAAGCGATTGGCGATACTGTGATGTGGAGGATTAAAAGTGAAAAAGAATATCGTTTAAGTACTCAGCAAACAGTATCTAAATCTAGAGGAAATAATCTTAAAACGGCGATTCTTTCATTTTTTGATTTAGAAGATTGATTTTATGAGATTCATTATTAACCAGGAGAACGAACATGGGTGGATTTTTATATTGCGTTTACTGGTTAATTAAATATTACGATTATGAAACTTTAAGAGAGGGTGTTTCGTTATGGAAAGTTATTATGATGTAGCAAAAGAAGAGATGAGTTTATATGGTCCAGATTGTACAAGTTTTCAAAATATGTTAGCTGTTCTAATTGGAGGTAAGGCCGACCCATCTATTACTGGACAGTTGGCCGCGCTTGGAGCAAAGAGACTTGTGTCTATGGGTAAAGAAGAATTGATTAGTTATCCCGGAATTGGTGAAATTTCAGCTAATCGAATTCTTTCAGCTTTTGGGATCGCAACTTATCTTAGAAAGTATGAAAAGGATGAACAGTACATTGTTCGTTCGCCTGAAGATGCTGCTAACTATTTGGAAGACATGAGTATACTTCCACAAGAACATTTCGATGTTCTTTATCTAAGTACAAAAAACCTACTTATTTCGAGAAAGAACATTTTTAGAGGGACATTAAATAGTTCTATTGTTCATCCTCGTGATGTATATAGAGAAGCATTTAGAGTAAATGCAGCTTCTATTGTTGTAGCTCATAATCATCCTTCAGGTGATCCGACACCGAGCAGGGAAGATATTGAAGTTACAAAACGGTTGAAAGATGTCGGAGAAACAATGGGTGTTGATCTACTAGATCATGTCATCATTGGGAGTAATGGACGATTTAAGAGCTTAAAAGAATTAGGGTATTTCTAAAAACACATTAATGGGAGGAATTAATTATGATGAATCGAGTGGTTTTGGTAGGACGTTTAACAAAGGACCCGGAGTTACGCTATACACCAAGTGGAGTAGCGGTTGCAAATTTCACACTAGCTGTGAATCGTCCGTTCACAAATCAGCAAGGAGATCGAGAAGCTGATTTTATTAACGTCGTGGTATGGCGCCGACAAGCAGAAAATGCGGCTAACTTTTTGAAAAAGGGAAGCCTTGCGGGTGTAGATGGACGAGTGCAAACTCGGTCTTACGATAATAGCCAGGGACAAAGAGTATTTGTCACAGAAGTCATGGCTGAGAGTGTTCAGTTTCTTGAGCCTAAAGGGTCCAACCAGGGCAATGGAGATAATGAACGTAATAGCGGTTCTTCCAGTGGATACGGAGGCGGTAATCAAAATCGCAACCAGGGTAGCTCTTCAAACTATGGAGATGACCCATTCGCAAATAATGGAAAGCCGGTTGATATTAGTGACGATGATTTGCCGTTTTGAGAACCATGACTTTTATAAAGTCGTGTAATTCATTTCGGTAAAGTAAACGTTTTAAAGAGTGCATTATCCTAAGGGTAAGCACTCTTTTTCTATATCAAATACTAATGATTTAGTAGAAAACTATTAATAATATAATAAGCGAGGATTGTATGTCATTGTGAAAGAATTTGAAACTTATATTATTGAATGCGTAGATTGTATGAAGGTTTTTCCATTTGAGTATGGTAAAGCGAGAAATATTATTAAGGTACCAGAGGTTGAATTGATAGTAATAACGTGTCCCCACTGTGATATATGGGAGGCTGTTTCTGACCAGCGATTTGTAGTTTTTAATATCCTTGGTCTTGTAACAGATAGCACCTCATTACTATATATTTAACAAACAAATTCGGGGTTTTTAGCCCTTGTTGAGAGTCGAAGAGAATGGCCATCCATTCTCTTTTATTATTTTTTGGGGAGGAATATACATTGTCACATATAGGAAACAAACTTCGCAGTGGTTTTTATAAAACACCTGACCTACAAGGAAATTACTTATCAAAATTAATAGAAGTAAAAGGCGATTGTAGCTTTTTAGATCCCACATGTGGTGAAGGTGAAATTCTTCATCAATTAGCAGCTGCTGTTCGTTCTGAGGATTGTTCTATTACTACCTATGGAGTGGAGTTAGATAAAGCGAGAGCACAAGAAGCAGAACAGTTACTTGATAATTGTTTAAATGCTCCGATCGAAAGCATGGTAATCTCTAACGACGCTGTTTCATTGCTATATCTTAACCCACCTTATGACTTTTCTATGAAAGCCCTGGGTGATGATGGAGCGGAACGCAAGGAATGGACTGAACTAGTACGGAATGTTCGTTATCTGAAGGAGAAGGGCTTAATGTTATACACCATACCAAGCTACCGTTTCGCAGATAAGAAAATTGCCAGGTACTTAGCTACACATTTCTATAATGTTGGGATTGTACGCTTTTCTGAAGAGGATTATCACGATTTCCAGCAGTGCATTTTCATAGGGAATAAAAAGACCGGAAACCATAATCAATTTAATCAAAAACTCTTTGATTTTCTGACGATGATGGATCGAGAGGAATTTGTGCAAAAAAATGTCACACCGATCAATTTAATGGTTGGTAGAAATAAATGGGAGGTTCCACCCGGTGTAACCGAGTTGAAGACCTTCTATACCAAGTTAGAGAGCAAAGAGAACTTTTATGAAGGGATTTCAACTTCTAAAGGTTTTGCAGCTTTTAAAGCGCGCTCTAAGCCTAAACAGCTCGTTATCGGTGGAGACCCTTGCCTTCCTATTAACCAAGGACAAATGGCGCTTTTACTTGCTTCTGGTGCAGTTAATGGAGAAGTAGGAGAAGGAGACCATTACCACCTTGTACAAGGATTGGAGCTTGTAACTAAAGATAATGAGGAAGAAGTGCGTCATCATGATAGCGGTGGAAAGACGATCATAACTAAATCTCGTACAAAGAGAAGTGTCAGTGTCAAAGTAATTACGCCTAACGGTTTAGTTCGTAAGCTGGTCTAAGACGTAAAGAGAAACGATATGTAATTAAACTCAATGAAACAGAAATAGATTCAATCTAGCAAACCAATACTGGAGGGATTAATAATGGCGGTAGTTCAAGAAAATTTGAGTGTAAAAAAGGAAAGAATCCTGTATTCAGCTGACCGACGATTTCACATCCTTGCTACTTTACTTGAAAATTGCGATTACAAGTGTATAGGAGAGTATATCGAGTCAGGAAATGGTTGGACTTTCTTTACTATGGAAACCGAGGATGAGCGTTTCACCCGTATTAGTTTCCTTAGAAGTCCGAACGTTATCGGTGTAAATCTTCTTATAACAGGTAATCCATCAAAGCGTCTTACGGCTTTGATTCGTAAAGAAGTAGAAGATGCTGTCCTAACAGTCAACACGCTATAGAGAGGTCTGAAGAGAAAGCATACTGGCTTTCTCTTTTTTTTATACAAATTTGAGAGGATGAGAGAATAATGAATCAACAAATCAACCTATTTGCAGAAGCAGTACAAACGAGTAAAGAGGATATTAGGTCTGAGAAGCAACAAAACAGAAAAGTTGCTTACGATGTAGGAGTTAAAATTGGCGGGTCTCGAAAGGATGAGGCAGCTCTTAGAAAAGCTTTTCTTGAAAATCACACAGTAACGTCTCTAGAGGAGCTTGAAGGTCTTAGTCCTTTACTCGCATCATCTCTAGTAAAGAAGGAAGAACTATTTAGTTGCTTTTCCTTAGAAGCTGAAAAAGAGTTGGGCACTGAACCAGTCGTGGCCAGGGTAAAGCAATTAGTCATTCAAAGAATCGATAAAGAACCAGCTGTTGATTCACCTGAAGAAAGAAAGGCCTACATGTTAGCTTGCGAAAACATTCAATCTATTATGAGATCCATTACTACACTCGATGAGTTTCTATCAACTTACTATGAAATTCGAAAGCGAATTCATTATGAAAATACGGATTGTTCTTACGCTTTAAATAAAATAAAAGAATCTGAGAGAGTCATTAACCGTGTAAATGAAGGCTTTGCTGAGTGGATGGAAGCTAAAGACACATTTGAACAATATTCCAATCTTCTAGCAAAAATTAAGGAAGCTAATAAGCTCCCGCTCAGATGTCTTGGTAAGAAATTTGTAAATTTCTTTTTGAATGCAAAGAGCGGTAATAACACGATTAACAATGTAAAGAAAAGTGTGACTAGTTGGGAAGACCTGCTTAAGAAAAAAAGCAATACGAGTACGAGAAAAAAATCGACAAAGCTATGGGAACGAACTTTTGCAGAACGCCCGGACAGAGTAGGTGGAATTGCATCGAGTGTTCGAAAGCCAGAAGACTTGCAAAGGAATCATGGGTTTCGATCAATCGAATTTGGACATTATGTAGACGACTCCAAAGCAGAAGAACATATTTTAAGAAGCTCTGAAGGGTTTTATGACCTTTGTGATGCCCTTGACTTAGACCATTACTATGCAGTTTCGTTGAATGCAAATTTAAGTGTCTCTTTTGGATCTAGGGGTCGCGGTAATGCACTTGGACATTTTGATGCAAATGCTAAGGTAATCAATTTAACTCGAGATAAAGGTTGCAATGGTGTACTCGCTCATGAGTTCTTTCATGCGTTAGACAACTACCTTTTTGATTATTCTCATTCTCACAAGAACGGGAAGATTGGGTTTGTAACTGAATTATCCGGGTTAGGAATATTGAATCCCACTATAAAAGATTGTATTCAAAACCTAATGGCTGCTATTAAATCAGGACATAGCAAAGAGTACATTCCTAATAAGAACAAAGAGGAAGACTCCTGGCGTATTTCTACTGGCTTAACCAGTGTCTACGAACGTTTTAATGGGGATCTGTTTCTTGTGATGGAGAACTTCAAAAAACAGTTGGATCAGTCGTTGGAACGTCGTTTAAGTATGGTCCACTACTTAAATTCAAACAGTGAGAAAGATAAAGAAAAGATACTAAAGAGAAACAAAAGAGAGTTAAATAAGTATGCTCAAGCAGTTGCCTGGTTACATCAAAAGCGAACAGGTGAGCGGGTCGATTCCATTCCTTTCCCTTCCGATAAAAGTGAGTTCTTTACGAACGCAGTTACGTTAGATCGAGGGAAAATCAAATATTATGCTACTGATGTTGAACTGGCAGCTCGCGCGTTTGAAGCTTTTATTGAGGATACTCTGAAAAGTATGAACAGAAAGAATGATTACCTTGTGTTCCGTACTTCTCATAGCCTTGCTTATCCTAATGGGATACAACGCAAAGAGATCAACACACTGCTTTTAAAGCTTTCTTTCAAGCTTTAAAGAAAATAGAGTTGCTTTAAAAATAGAAAGTACATTTAACATACAGAGGAAAGGGAGTCATAAGATGGCTTATTACGACGATATGAAATATCCCCCTGAGTTCGAAGAGGGGGACGTCATAGATACACTAGTAGGTTATACGCAGACGGTCATTAAGCTAGTTTCAGTCGAGACAAAGCCTAATTCAACTATTTCTACGTATCACTTCTTAGTAAGAAGTAATATTTCAGATAAAGAATACGTTGTTGGATATAAAGCGAATATGCCTCATTGTCTTGCGGATAAGAAAGTTCTGGGGAGAGTACCTCAATCTCAAGTGCGACAGTACTAAGTGAGTAGATTATGAAACCGGATGGAGCGATAATAGATGAATACAGAAGAAATTGAATTTGATTTAGTAAAAATGCAGCGGTTTGCTGAGCGGGACCTATTAATTAAGAGGATGGCAGAGGAACTTGGAAATGATGAAAGAGCTTATAAAGTGGTATTTAACAGTGAAGTGGTAGGTGACTCTTTAATGGAGAATACTTACTTGTCACTCTAGTATTTTATAAAAAAGGTGTGCTGAAGAGCACACCTTTTTTATGTGCGATTTATATGTATATATCGTCACTAGATAAGGAGTTTAAATAAAATTGATTAACTGGCTAAATAGGATCTATATGGTATTATTTGAGAGTATATAGATTGTATAAACGAATATACTTGTTGATTAAGATTATCTTTTAAAGGTCTACTTTTGTATTGTAGCGTAGAAACGGGTGAAATAGTTTATAGGGGGAATTAGTATGGAGAGAACTTTTGAAAGTATCATAATTGATGCAATGGAACAAGCATATAATGAAGGAAATATAGAAAGAAAACAGGAGAATATTCAGGAAATAATTAATGTGGTGAAAAATTATTCCAGGCAATTACAACAAGGGAAAAGTAGAACGAACGCTATCGCACAAATCTTTGTTACCTACTTTAAGAATTTCACTGTTTCCATAGTATTTGGTGGTGAGACTAGAAATAATGGTTCAGGTTGTTTGCTTAGATTAAATAAAGATTTTTTGGTAACTAATGCTCATGTGATAAAAGGGGCAATTAAAGAAGAACGAGTATTAATTGGGAATGTGGAGGTTAAGGATCTTAAAAATAAAATTCTAAGTATTAATGATGAGTTAGACCTTGCTGTATTAGACTTATCCGATGGCTTAAATGAGGAATTAGAGGATACTGGAAAGATGTTTTTCGAGCCTAAATCATGGCCATCTTCAACTTGTGAATCAGAGGACCAAGTATTTATAGTTGGTTTCCCAGGAGTTTTTAGAGAAGATGAGAAGATGTTTTCTTCAGTTTATTATACAGGAATTCGTGAGGAAGTAATGGATGTAACTGATAGGCGTATAGTTTCAGGCTTTAATCGTGAGAATTGGAAAAAGTCATTAGGTCTGAAAGAAATTAGTGAATTAAGTAGACTCGGTGGATTAAGTGGAGGCCCAGTATTCATTTGTAGGGACGATGTACCAGAACTGGTTGGCTTTACATATGAAGATGGGGGCAGTCTTTTCGATGGTGTAAAAATAATTAAGTCTTCTTTTATTAATGAGGATGGAGAAATAAGTACAAATTAAAAGAGGGATACTCATATGCCAGAATACAAAACAATAGAAACAGATGAAACGAAAGAATACTTTAGCGTTTTTGCAGCGATGGAGGATCAAGGCTATATTGCTGTTGGAAAAGTCTATATCAAAAACGTAGGTAAAGCTTCACAAGAAAAAACTTTATTCAGACATGGTAGAGATCTTTATTACTTTGTAAGCTGTTCACATCAAAATAATACTTTCTATAATGTTAGGATCAGAAACATAATATACTTAAAAGAAAAGCCGGTAATACGTTACTTTGATAATATGAATGGTTAATGTGAAAGCTGCTTCATAGATTATCGACATTACTTAGCATAAACAAAAGGTATGCTTTAAAGCATACCTTTTGTTCATTTGAAAAAGTATTGAAAAACCTTTGCTATTATTAATGGTGAGGGGTGGTAATACATAATGAAAAATATAGGAATAACTTTAGGATTGGTGTTTATTTTTGGAGCACTTGTACCGGCATGGCTTAAACTATATGATGATGCTTTTTCTGCAGAACCCGATATATTTTATCAAGAAATAGAAAATGAATTAGGGAAAGATATTGAAGAATTAAAGGTAGAAAAATCAGTAGCGGGAAATTTAATTGTAACGGATCCAACTAATCGCATTAAATATAATGTCACTACAGATTATAATGGTGCCGTAAGTTTCATATCTGTCGCTGAACGAGCTGAAGAGACAAAAATTTTAACACCTGGTGAGAACATAGATAATAGTTTTGTATTTGATGGCTTTATAGATGAAGAAAGAATATCTATTTCATATCCAGAAGAGGGTGTATCTTCATCAGAAAGCAACTTTAGAAATTTAATTTTTCGGATTGAAAAGGATAAAAAAATTGTACCTCCTGATTATGAAGGTAAAATCACTATCATTAATTTAGACCAATCTAAAGATACAGTGTCATTGAAAATAGAAAAAGATCTCTCTTTCTAAAGTATTCTCGAAGTGTAAAGAGCATGAGTTTTGCTCTTTTTATTATTTTTTTCTAACTAGAAATATAGAAATTTTGAAGGGTAAATGTAATAATATATAATGCTTTGTAATAAATGGATTACAGTAATGATCCATAAAATTTGGAGGTTATTCATGGGATTTTTATATTGGCTAGTGATTATCCTATTTGGATTGTTAAGTGCTTTTCTTACATTGAAACTACAGAAAAAAATTAAAAATACAGACAAAGTAGTAACTTTAGTCATGTTGATTAATGGTGGTTTAGCTATTATATTAGTAGGATTATTTATGGCATTGTAATTAAACGGGCTAATATAGATTAGGATTCCTTAGTTTGCGAAACCAAAGTACTTGTTATGAAAATCGATATATTCCTCTGAAATACTATGTTTCATGGTTACAACATAATTGTTCATCTCATTAATTTTATTTTTATGTATCACGCTTTTAGTTTTCAAATTAATAGTGATAGCCCCAGCATCAAATTGATCATGACAGTTAGAACACAAACAAATCATATTCTCTTGAATATCAGGGCCGGAATTCCCATTAGGTCCATTTACCCCCCTTGGATGGATATGGTGAGTTTCACAATAATATTTATCAATTCCTGTTTCTACACGTGTAGCACAAATTTGACAGGTGAAATTATAAAGACTTTTCAATTCTTCACTTAGTGTTCTATCCCTAGACTTTTCCTTCTTATTCACGAGGTATTCTTCCTTTAAGTTAGATTTCGCAGTAAAGCCATTCAAGACCTCCATATAAGAACTCCGTCTTGGTTTAGGTTTACTTATTGGTTCCCCCATCCATAATTTATCTAGATATCTAGTTGATTCCTCAAAAAGTTCATCGCGACTTTCGTAATGGCTCAGATCATAAATGTCCATTTGTTCTTTTTCATCTTCTAACTCAATCCAATGTTGGATGGCTAAGTAGTCATACGGAATCATTTCGAATTCATTCATTATATTTCCTCCTTTTATACGAAGGGTTAATTTTAGATGTGATTTACATCCGCTTTTACCCTTTCATTTTCACCTATACAACTACTGAACATATCTGCATAAGAAATTTATAAAATTACGATTGGCTTTTCATTTGGAAATAAATTTATATTATGGTATATTCATCTTCGTTCCTGAACTATTAATAAGGAGGAGCCGATTTGCAGTGTAAGTACTGCCACTATAAGATGTGCTTGATAGGAGATTGTGAAAAACAAAACCCAGCTCTATTAATCTGTACAAATGAATGCTGTAGAGCCGTTTGTGCTTGTGAGTTTGGTGGATTAAGGTGGTTTAATACCGCCTTGGGTAGCTTTGACTAATATTGTAATTTTTCAATCTCATGATATAATGATAGACAAATAAAATTAAGTAGCTGAGAGATCCTCACAACAAAAACGCCGCATAGACGGTCATTTTTGTTGTGGGGATTTTTGTGTAGGGAGGAAAATTATGAATCGTGAATGGATTACACCAGAAGAAATTAAAGCAAGAAAAGACCGAAACAAGCAAATAGGTTATTCGCTCATTCCAGTCGGTGCGATTTTTATGGGTGCTGTCATTGCATTTGTTTCACAATTAGCTTAAAAAACATTGTCTCTTGGCCAGTGAAATATAGAATTTTAATCTCCAATCTGCTACCATAAAGAATAGAGCAGAAGGAAGAACTTTCTATTATTCTATTAGAGACAAAATTGCACATAAAAAAACCCACCAGGGTTTCATTTAATCTCGACAGTTTGGCCGCTGAAAGATTAAATGAAATGGAGAGGCGGGGATTTTCACAAGTATTTGTTTATAGGATGATTCTATCACAAACCAATAAATTTTTACAAGTGAAGTCCCTCTTTTTTGCAACCCTTCAAGGTGGAAAAGAAGGGGAATGAACATGGATTATCAAGATGAAAAAAGGCTAGAAACTGGAGAAGCAACAAAATACCGATATTACAGATTAGTTGAATCTGACGTTGTAAATGAAGTAACTCGAAAATATCAACGTAAACACGGTGTACAAGAGAAAAAGGTCCCTGTAAGGCAATCAAAGAAAGAGTATTATAGTGAAGATTCAATCCTAAGATTTGATCTTGAAAGTCACGCGAAGTTGCTCCCTGACATGAACGGTAATAAGACGATCGTCAATAATTATCTTATGCGTTTTTGGGGACCAAGTTTTGATTCCAAGTGTGGTGGAATCGTTTCGTATACATATATTCTTCTATTAAGCTATTGTTGGGATAAAGACTATACATGGATTAGTTTAGATACGCTTTCTAAACAATTAACCAGTAGCAGACCAACAGTGCGGAAATATTTAGAGATCCTTGAAAAAGCAGGCTTTATTATTCGCTTTTGGAGAGAGCAAGATGATGATGAAAGAAAGAGCGGAACTATACTTGTTAAAGTAAGGCAAACACTCCCGCTCATTTCGCGTAATCAGTATAATGAACTTCCTAAATCTCTTAGGAAAGAGCATGATCGTTTCCTAAGAAAGATCAAGAGGGAAAGTAAGCTTGAGTTTGATTTAAGTCATAACTACCATGATGTGTATGAGCAACTGCGTAATGAGGTTATTAGCGTTAAGAATCCTACAGGTGTTCTAAAAGAAGAGATAGACCAGTTGGAGGATTACGATGAAGAGTATCGTTCAGCTAAAAAGAAAATGACTATTCTAGAAGAAGACGCCTGGAAGAACGTGCTCAATGTCATTTCAGAACATATCAGTAAACCTTCCTTTGAAACATGGTTGAGTAAATCAGTTGCCTATACTGATGAAAATCATAGTTGGCTTATTACGCTTCCTAATCAATTCGTTTGTGAATGGGTTGAATCAAGGTATTCATCAATGATTCTTAAAGTGATGGAGGAGCAGAGCCTCAAGTGTTCCGAATTACAGTTTGATATCTACGAAAAACAAATAAATAACGGTTTCCAGTAGAACGCCTGAGAACAAGAAAGAGATTTCTCATAGATTATCTATACGTAGTAATAAGGCAAGGAGTGAGCACACTCCTTGCCTTATTTTATTTGGATTTGATAAAGAAAGGGTCAAGTTCAAGTTAAACTCAAAATTAAAGTGACGCAGCTAACATGTATAGGTATCCACAATTATCCACAAAATATATGAAAAAATAAATTTAGGGGGGGTAAAATAATTTTACCAGGGGGGTAGTAAAATTATTTTACTGGGTTTATTACCTTAAATATGGATAAAAACCCAGTAAAATAGATTTAGGGGGGTGGTAAAATAATTTCACCCCCTAGAATGTATGTTCCCCGGTAAAATTATTTTACCAGGGGTAGTAAAATAATTTTATGAGGGGTAATAAAATTATTTTATCAGGGTGGTAAAATTATTTTACCCAATGTATTACTATCTTTATGTATTACAAGGTATGGATTACGAAGTATATTTATTACGAAGTGAGTCTAAAGATAACTATAGAATTAATCTATTATGGATGTTTATTTGACTTGTAGATTTCCAATATCAAAGGTATAATACCCATATATTGATTTTATTTTAAATTTTGTGCGATCCATTAGAGGATTAGCGGTAACTATAAAAAAGACACTAACCTTTGGGTTATAGAAATAAGCGCTCTATGTGTGCTTATTTATCTATTAAACTCAAAGGTTTTTTTGTGTTCATATAAATCTTTGTGCATGTCCAAACGAGAATGAAAGATTCCTGCCAGGAGTCTATCGTTCTCGTTTTTTATATAGATAAAACTTTAAGAGAGGGTGTTTCTTTTGACGACAAAACGTTGGAAGACAAAAATGGGTGAACAAACTAGAGAAGAGAGAATTAAAGAGCTGAACGAAAAATTGGAGATTGGTGTTGCAGAGTTTTCATATACGCCTGACGAATTCAAAGCCTATTTGGAAATGAAAGCAATTATGCCTTCCTATTCGTTTAGAAATTTGATTCTTGCTAAAGCTCAACTACCTGAAGCACGCTTTTTAGCTTCATTTAAGCATTGGAATACACTTGGTAGGAAAGTAAAGAAAGGATCCAAGAGCTTAAGAATTTTAGCTCCTCGATTTAAGAAGGATGAGGAAGACGAAAATAGGCTTACTGGATTTATCCCTGTACCTGTATTTGATGTTTCGCAGACTGAAGGTGAACCTTTACCTATCGAGCGTATCAAAATTGAGGTAGATGGTGATTGTATGGAAGCCCGCCAAATCATTGGCTGGGCTGAGGCGATTGCTGAAAAAGATAATTGTCCAATTAAGTACGGCAATTCAGATGATGCTTATGGCTACTATGTACCTTCCGAACATCGTATTGTGGTGTCGGATAAGGTTCCAATGAATCACCGATGCAAAACATTGGTACATGAGTTAGTTCATTCAAAAGTACATCGCTATGATCGAAGTTCATCAAGAACGGAAAAAGAGGTTGTGGCTGAAGGAACAGCATTCGTCGTTTGTTCCTATTTCAATCTTGATACCTCTGATTATTCGTTTCGCTATGTGAAAGGCTGGGCGAATGGTGAACAAGAAACCTTACTAAAGTACGGCTCTCAGATTTGTGATACTGCAAAGAAGATTATTGAAGAATTTGAGGAGCTCGAGGAAAAAGAAAAAGCAGAGAAGATGGAATCAGTCCCTGCTTAATTTGAAGGATATTACAAGTTAACAACGTGATTACAATAATCAACATTTAAAGGGAGGTGTTCCCTATCTCAAGGATAGGTGATGCTCATTCACCTTCCTTTCGATAAGGGAGTTATATGAGCGCGATTGATTGGAATGCTATTGAAGAGACACATGAACAACCGAAGATGTTGGAAGTATACCTGGATCAGAGCTGGCAGAATGCCTTCTGCTATGCATTAGCATTGGAAGAACCAAAACGTGAAGGACAGTTTCCAAAGATTCTAATGGCCATTATTTCAGGAAATGATACTACACTACAATCGATTAAAGCAGCATTTGATATTGGTAGTAGTGGTTTATCTTTCGGTCATGGAGTTAAGGGTCTTACTGATTATGAATTTAACAGAGAATTTCAGATGATTGCAGAAAAAGGAGCTTATGAAAAGTTCCCTATTACAATCAACCAAAACCGAAAAGCTCTTGCCATGGTTCATGATAGCCTTTTAGGAAATAATGATTATGTTCTTTCCTTTGAAGGAGACCCGGCAGAAGATATTCGTCAAATATTTGGCGGAGGAAAGTTTGGTCTTCATATCCTTCCCGAGTGGAAGAATCGCATCTATGAAGAATTAAAAGTGCGCGGCTTTCTTGAAGAGATAGACTTTTATCGCGATCCCGCTTTATTCAATGATGGGTTCGCGCTTCATAAGCTGATGTTAGAAGAAGAGCAGGCAGATACCCTGGTATCGGAATTGATTTCTGAAGGAACTTTAACGTTTCCTCAGAGCGGCACCGGACAGGCATTAGAAGAAACTAAGGATCTTACTGGCTATATGGGGGACTTTGTAGACCAAATGGTTGATAAAGTGTCAGAACAAGTTCAACCAACCCATAATCCGATGGAAGATGAGGTGCTTGAACAGTTCGATTCTTATAAGAGGCCTCTTTTTCCAGTTCAAGGACATGTGGCTACAGCTGTTGCAAAACGTCTGGAGACGCAAAAAAGCTTAATTATACAAGGGGAGATGAGTACAGGCAAAACAAGTATGCTTGTAGCTTTAGCTGATGGATTTTACCAAAGAAAACAAAAAAGCGGTTTCTTTTCTTGTGTGATGGTTCCACCATCCCTTACAAAGAAATGGCCAGAGGAAATTAAAGAAATCATTCCGAATGCTGAGGTACATGTCATTAGCCAAACAAAACAATTGGTTGATTTTCATGTGAAATGGACTAATGCTGGACGTCCGAAACCCAAGCGTCCTACTTTCTTTGTTATTTCGTTTACTACTATGCGTGGGGATTGTGCTTTAGAGGCAGTTCCGGAGTATAAACGGGTTAAAACAGAGTTGCAAATCAGTTCAGGAACTCAGGCTTACCGCGATGGATACTATTGTCCAGATTGTGGAGGTTTGGTCCAGGTTAAAGAATCTTCCAGTGTTAATGTGCAAGAAAATGGAGAGGAAGTAACCGAGACAATCAAGCGTCCTATGAAACACGGTGAATTTGGTAACTCTAGAAGGATTCATAATTCAAAGCAACCAGCAAATGCCTTTTGTGATGAGTGTGGTAGTAGTTTTTGGACTAAGAAGGTTATCAGTCGCTACTCTTCTTTTAAAGAGTGGAGCAAGCACGAAAAGAAAGTCATTCATGCTGCGAAGGATGGTAATGAACGCTTAGTTAAACAAATACAATCCACTCAGCAGGAGATTCCTAAAGCAACTGGTAAGCCAAGGAGAATCGCTACGATTGAGTATATCCGAAGAAAGATGAATAACTTCTTCGATATTTCATTAGTAGATGAGATTCATGAATGTGTGACACGTTACCTTATAAATATCTGCGGATATGAAATAGGTGGCCTAATTTAATCTAGGTACAACTGATATATCGATGTTGGGAATGAAAGCCTTCATGTTGAGCTGAAACCAACAGTCTGATACTCCTACATGCATGTGTTTTGATAGAAACTTTTTGCATTTTGTATGGAACTAGGTGAAGTCGGCTGAATCTGTCCTAAAGCTTACTATCATTGATAGGAAGTCATGGATAGAGATAGGTCGGGACGCTATAAAATACCTAAGATGAGAATGTTCCGTGGGGAACTGACGAAGTTTGCGAATGTACGCGCCTAGAGGATTAACGGCTGGGAAACCTACCGTACTACTTAAGTAGGGTGAGATACCGATGAGTAAGAATGTTCGTTATGAAAATCGGAATAACCAACTATGAGGTTATAAGGCTCACAGGTGTAAAGCAACCATCTAAGGGTATATGCACAGCTAGATATATCGGAACGTGGTAAGCAACCAACTCTTATATAAACACCTATCAGTGGAGAGGTCACTATAAGGTTCTTTATTGCACCGAAGTGTGTTTGTGGTTGTGAAAGTAGGGTCACAGTACCGGTGAAGCTATGGAAACATAGTGGAGGGATAGACCCAAGTCTAAGTTTACTAATAGTCATTCGAGTAAGAGTTGTAGCTCATTTTTCGGGTAAGAAGGTGAGTTGGAAATCACTTAAGGAGTTGATTTCTACACCAATGAGCACAGTAGCCAAGAGGCAAAAACAATACTATGACTTTTCTGGAATCCAAAATAATCTATTTCAGAGAAGTCGTGAGGGAACTCAAAACTTCAAGAATTTAATGGAGTTAATAATTTCAGACGAGAATATCTTACTTTCCTATCGGCAGGTGAAATCCAATACAGGTGCAAAAACACCTGGTACTGATGATCAGATAATTTGGGATCTTGCTAAAAAGGAACAGGAAGCTTTCATTATTTATATGAAGAAACTCGTGCTTAATTATGTACCAAAGTCAGTCAGAAGAGTATGGATACCTAAGAATTATGGAAAAGGAAAAAGACCTTTAGGTATTCCGTGTCTCCAAGACCGAATTGTACAGCAGATGTTTCTGAATGTTCTTCAGCCCGTTTGTGAAGGGAAGTTCTATAGTCATTCTTATGGATTTAGACCTTCAAGAACTACCAGACATGCTGTAGCAAGAGTACAAACCTTAGTTAACATCAATAAATACCATTACACGGTAGATATTGATATTAAAGGCTTCTTTGATAATGTAAATCACTCGATTCTTCTTAAACAAATTTGGAATATTGGTATTAGAGATAAGAGGGTAATTGCGGTGATTGGAAAGATGCTAAAAGCTCCTATTAAAGGAGAAGGTATCCCATCTAAAGGAGTCCCGCAAGGCGGAATTCTTTCACCGTTATTATCTAATGTTGTCCTTAACGACTTAGACCATTGGGTATCGGATCAGTGGGAAACCTTTCAAACAAAACACCAATACTCTGCTAATTATTCCAAATATGTAAACCTTAGACGTAACTCTAAGCTCAAAGAAGGATTTATTGTGAGATACGCTGACGACTTTCGGATCATGACTAATAACCATGATTCGGCTATAAAGTGGTTTCATGCTGTTACAGATTTTCTGAATAATAGGCTAAAACTTGCAATATCACCAGAAAAGTCTAGGGTTATTAACCTTAGGAAGAAATCATCAACTTTCCTTGGTTATAAATTCAAAACAGCTATCAAGAAGAATAAGCGCGTTTTTTTCTCTCATATTGATGATGAAAAGAAGAAACAGATCGTCAGAAAGATTAAAGAAAGAATCTATGACATACAAAGACAGCCTACGGCTAGTAAAGTTAACCTTTACAATTCAGTAGTGCTAGGTGTTCAGAACAACTTTAAGTATGCTACTCATATTGTTAAAGATATGGGTGACATAGAGTACAGGGTTCTACGCACTCTGAAAAATCGGCTAAGGAATATATCAAAATATGGGATTCCTAAAAACCTCCCGCAAAAGGGCGCTTATCTTAAGTTTTATAGAAATACTCGTAAAACTTATAGAATAGCAAAGGTTTATCTATTTCCTATAGGACAAGTACAGACAACAAATAACTTTAACTACTCACAGTCGTTAAACCCTTATAAAGACGAGAAAAATTTCGATTGGGATAAAGAAGTTGCAGAGCTTATGAAATCCAGACTTACCAATCGAAGTGTGGAGTATATGGATAATAGACTATCAAAATACTCAGCTCAAAAAGGTAAGTGTCATATAACTGGTATTCCATTAAAAGCTAGTGACGTTCATTGTCACCATAAGGTACCTGTAGGTCTAGGTGGTACTGATGAATTTAATAATCTCGTTATAGTTCATAAGGATATTCATGTTGCTGTACATGCTATTAAGGAAGAAACCATATTTAAGTATGTTAATAGATTTAGCCTTCACACAAAACAAATATATAAGCTAAACCAACTCAGGAAGCTATGTAAACTCGAAAGGATCACTATTAGATAAATTTAGATGGAACGCCGTATGAGCTGAAAGGTTCATGTACGGTGTGGAGCAGGGGAAAAGGTGGAGATAATTTCAAAGCCTTACCTATTGCTATTGAAGTCCGGAATGAGTGCTCAAGGAAATTCATTAGGGAGTTTAGTGGCAGCCTCTAAAAAAGTAGTTGGAGGAACCGGTACTCTTTTCGGAGGAAAAGCAGAGGATGTTTATTACTTACTTTGGCGCCTGTTCCCACATGAAATGGTGAAGAATGGTTATAAGTATTCTGAGGTTCGCAAATGGAATGAAGAGTTCGGGAATATTGAAACGACTACAGTGGACTTTGATGATCGTGGCGAGTATTCAAATAAACAAAGTAGAGGCGGGACCAAACGAACGGAGAAGGTTTTACCTGGTATATCTCCTTTTGTCTTTGGTAAATTCCTTGTTCAAAATACATTATTGGTTCGTTTGGTAGATGTTTGGCCAGATCCCGTAGAGTTGGTCAATGTCCCGACGATTCTAGTAGATATGGATAGTGAGTTAAGAACAGAATATCAGAAAATGATCTCTACATTTGAAAGTGAAATTGACAGTAGAGATGACGGTCATAAGCTTTATCTACCACTTACTTCTACAGGTATTGCTTATCCCGATAATCCATTCACTTATCCTTCTGTATTATTTAAAAACGAGGAAGGCGATAGAGAGGTCATTTGGACACCTGATCACTTATCTCAGGACCGGTTGTTGAACAAAGAGAAAAAGCTACAGGAAATTATCAAGGGAGAAATGAATGAGGGACGGAAAAGTATCATTTATGTCCGAGATACAGGCTCTTCAGTAGCAGGAAGAGATGTTAGACCACGCATTAAGAGAGTATTAGAAGAAGTTGGAGCTAAGGTAGACATCTTAGATACTTCATCGACTCAAACTAATAAGCGGAGTGAATGGTTAAAGAAAAAGATTGAGAAAGAGGGCAACGATGTCATTATCGTATCTCAGGAACTAGTAAAAGTGGGGCTGGATTTACTAGTGACGCCGACACTTATTTTTTACCAGTTCTCCTGGTCACTCTTTACAATCAATCAAGCTTCAAGAAGGGCATGGCGTATTGGTCAGGATCAAGAATGCCGGTTGTATTACCTGGCTTATAAAGATTCCTATCAAGAGCAAATGGCTGAATTGATCGCGATGAAAAATAAAGCAGCTAGCGCAATTAATGGTGATGTATCTACAGACGGCCTTTCCGCAATGTTGGGAGATGAAGGTGACCTGCAGAGCATGTTAATCAAATCCATTAAAAAAGGCAAAAAGCTGAAAGGTTCTACAGAGGAATGGGTTGCAGAAACGTCCGATCGAGCGAGAGCCATTTTAGCTGGTATCGGTAAGAAGAAACAACCTAATCTTCAAACCCAATTCATTAATTGGGTACGACAGCATATCTCTACTGAAGCAACTCGTAATGTGTTGGTGAGAAAGGCAGATACTATATCAGCCAATATTCAAAAATGTGAAGTTGCAGGTTTTGAATTTCACAACGGAGTGCTTGAAGTAGATTTGATTGCAGCGTTTGGAATTGAACTGGTTGCTGATGGTGCAATTCTCTCTCATCTGGTTAGTGTTGAAAGACGTGCTGATAAAAGAACTTCTTACAATGCCAACATTTTTGAAGTACAGGAAGAGGAATCCATTTCGAAGCGAAAGAAACGGAGCGCACCAGTTGATGGACAGCTTGGATTCAGTTTATTTGATTAAACTTTTGGGAGGAATATAAATGTTTATAGCTCTTCAGGATATTTACATTATTATTTATTTGCTCATAGAACAATACGTATTTGAAAGAGTAATAGAAATGCGTATGAAAGAGCAAGTTGAGTTCTTTTTAATGGTAGAAGAACTAAAAGTTTCTGATTGTACAATGGAGCGGGAAGGTATTTCAAATCTCGCTCCAAATGAAGATAATTTTGCATCCATAAAAAATGAGCATCTGGATTATAAGCCTGAAGTATCAGAGCTTGATGATGAATCCATTTCTTTCTTGGATGACCTTCAAAAAGAATTAGGAACGGTTAAACCTGAAAATGAAATCACAACGAGCGAACAGACAACTAATGACATGTTTGCCTATACAGATGAAGACGTACCTCCAACTGACCATAATAATTTTGCTATGGAACCGTATTTTGCGGAGGAAGATCTACTAAGTATTGATGACATTCATGATGAACCAGTCGAATCTATCCCTGAGACATATCCAACGATCGCAACAGCCAAAATAAGTGATGCTTTAGATGGAGTGCAACAGTGGGTAGTGAATGTAGTAGGAATCGAAGGGAACTTCATTCATGTTACGGACGGTAGTCGGATGTGGTTGAATGTAGGGGAAAGTTATGCAGCGAGAATAAAAAAAGGAAATGTTCTAGCAATTGATATTAATAAAGTAGGTAAAAAGGTCGATGTAAAACATATAATGAGTTTGGAAACTGGTGTCTCTGAAGAATACTCGATTCCAGATGAAATGAGATATGAATATAGCGATTTACAAGAAGTAATCTAGCGCAATAGGAGGGAAGCGACGAAGGTTCGTCGCCCCCTACGCTAGAAGTATAATTTTGTGCTTCTAGCGTAGGGGTTTCCCAATATTCCTAGTAGATAGCTATTGAAACCTCTATTTTTAACCATGTTGGGAAACCTCGTGTCAAAAGTGCCGGTTTATGAGCAGTTTTTACTATACATTTCCCAATACTTAAAGTAACTACTTTTTGCTAAGCTATATTTATAGCTCTCACATGATTTTCCTGTAGCAGTAATTGCTACTAAAATTTAATGATGGTGGTGGGAACTAGTATGAGTAACGACCTGATGAAGAAAATATGCCAGGATAAAAAAAGGATGAGAATTAAGAATAATGATATTGCCAAAGCTCTTAAAGTATCAGGAGGGGCAGTTACTCAATATTTCTCTGAAGGTGAACAAATAAGAATAGGTTTATTCCATTTCACAAAATTAATCGAGTTGGTATACGAGAATGATGTAGAAACTCAAAGGGAATTGTTGTTTGGTTTTATTCGATCTACAGATCGCCCAATTAATTTACGATTAGGTTTGGAATATGCGTATATGAACGGAGAAACTGAGATCCTTCAATATATTATTGAAAAAGAACTGAATGGAAAACGTCCAAATGATGAATGGGCGGCAGTTTATTACTTACTACTGATGAGAATCAAAGGAAATTTACGAGGAGCCGAACTTCTCAAAGCAACAGAAGATTTGACGACTCAACGTAAATTAAAACAAAATGAAATGCGCATCTTGGTCCATATTATTAAAATGTACGCTTACTTTGATATGGATGAACATGGTAGCATGTTGAAATTAACAAAGGAACTCCCTGAAGTCATTAGTACAATTTCAGATCCTTACATAAAGGAAGCCTATTACGTTCGGATGCTTGAAGGTTACGCTCATGGTTACTTAAGAGATAATGACTTAGAGAATGCAAGGAAAACAGCGCTTGAGCTTACAAGAGGGGGTTATTCAACGAAATTTCCGTTGTTTGTATCGACAGGTTATCATGTTTTAGGACAATCTTATTTGTTTGAAAACTTCGATGAAATTGAAAACAACATTAAAGCTGGTCTGAGCATTTTAGAAAAATATTCTTCCCCGACGATGATTGCCCGTAAAAAAGAAATTAACAAAACATACGATTTTGCTATGGTCTACTGGTCAAAGAATGTGGAAGAAGAGAGGCAGCTTAATGATGGAGAACGGCTTCATTTAATGGTTAAAGAAGGAAAGAAAGAAGAGGCGCATAATTTACTTGAATACTTAGAAAAAAAGAATGGTCGACTATCTGCTTTTCAGATTTATTATAAGGGATTGCTAGAGAATGATGCTTTACTGTATAGAAAATCTCTTGAGCTTTTCAGAAAACAAGGGAATAAATTCTATCTTAAATTGCCTCTTATTCAATTGCAGAAGCTTAGTAAAGATAAAGATGAAAAGTTAGAATTAATTTGGTGAATTGGAATTTAAGGGAAATTTTTTCAATTTACTATGGTATAATATAGTTGAATAATTTCATGCAAGGGGGATTACGTTGTCTAAAACAACACGTTTTATTGCTAGTTTAACTATTGTTGCATTTATGTTCTCACCTTTTGCTCATTATGATTTTGTTAAAGGAGACTCCACTGATTCTGGTATCACCACTAAGATGGTTAGAGATCCAGGTGGGGGAATGGGCTAGAAAACTAACATAAGATAATAAAAAAGATGACATCACTCAATATGGGTGATGTCATCGTTAGTTTTCAGGACTTTTTAGTGAAAATCAAACGAGTAATATACTAAAGTTATCAGAATATTAAGTTTTTATAAATACTGTCGTTATTATTGCTTTTTCAATGCTACAATTCTACTACTAATAAAAAGAGGTGGCCTTAATGATTTTAAAGGACGAAAAAATAGATAATTTTGTGGAAGAGATTAAAAAGACCAGTAGTAACCTTGAAGAAATTATGATCCGTTATTCACATCAATATGTACTGTTGCAAGGACACGCTATACCAAACGTAATGCAAGATGAAGAGTACTATGAAAATATTCGTGACCACATCACATTTTCTGGGTTTAGTTGGATTGATCAGTTTGCAAAAATGTTCAAGCGCATGGATATTACAATTGATGTATTGCCCGATGGAACTTTTGATCATGATAAAGTAAATCTATCTGTAAATGTAATTCTGCCGAATGAGCAATCATCGAGATCATCTTTTCTATATCGTAGATTTAATGATTTGTCGAAATTCAACCAGTTTCTACATAGTGTAAAGGTTAAAGGGAAGAGCGGGAAAATACACACCCTGCAATTTGATTTTACTTTTGATGTCAAAAAGATCACGAAGGCAATTCGTGAGCAATCACCAGGAAATAAAAAAATGGTAGAGCAGTGGATGTACATGATTGCAAAATGTGGAGAAGATAACCGCACTTTAGAAGTAATGGAAGTGGTGTATCCCGTGGTAAGCGGAAAAATTCATTACGAAGTAACTAGAGAATTAGTGTCAGAATATATCCCATTAAACTTTGAGGATCCAACAAATGTTTAAGATAGGTTCAAAGGCTAAGTCACTCTTCTTAGCCTTGACTCTATTACTGTCCATAGGGTCTTTACCCATGAATGTACTAGCTGCATCGGATAATCTCCCGATTTTTCAAAATGACAGCGGGGAGAAAAAAGAAGGAACTACTATGAATCAGACTGTAGCAAACTTAACAGATGATTTAAATAGTAAAGCGCCTATGATATCTCTCACCATCTCTACATTATTTAGTATCATGTTCCTAATTGGCGTCATAAGAATGGCGTATGCTCTCGTTACTAAAACCGGAATGGTTCTTAAAGGGTCTACTGGGATATTAATAGGCGTTCCAATTTTTGTTTTAACCATAAGATTATTTTTCATCATCTCATTTACAACAACTGAATCAGAAATACCGCAGTTAGTGACTGATGTAATGAACCTACTTATCAAATCAGCATTTTATGCAGCTATTGGCATGTTATTTATAGGGCTGCTCATGAAACTCTTTCATAAATTTCTCAATCATCCTGAATACGGGAGATGGAGCAAGCGTTTGTTTATAGGTTCATCTAGTTTAATAGCACTAACAGCCATCATGCCAATTGTCTTGAGATCAATTTAAATTCAACTATAGGAGGTCAGGAGAATGACACTTCAGCTAGTCATAAATAATTCCAAGATTAATAAGAGGAAAAATCCAATAACTTGTCGCGTCAATTGCGATCTATTTGATTCACTTACAAACGAGTGCGGAGTTCATGAGGTACATGATCCTGACAATCCTAAAATTGCTTATAGATGCGGAGATATAATTTACAAAGAAGACAACGAAAATCAGGATATTACTCCCTGGGAGAGACCACTGGAGTATGAATTTTATAACGAAGAATTTGAAAATGAAGATGAACTGGATGAGGTATTTAACGAATTTAAAGGTGAGACAATTTCGTATGAACATACTCATTATCCTTTGAAACCAGATGTTCCTGCAAAGAGAGATGATGCACTTTGGTATGTAGCTCCAGACAATCAATATGGTTGCTGGATTGTAAACAAGTCACCACAAAAGTTCTTATCTGTATCGGATACCTCTCAAGCTAAGAAGGGGTGGAATGAAAAAGTATATAAGTCTCCATATCCCTTACATGACCATCGTTCTTCTTTAGCGCTATCATCACGGATGGTTTGGTATGTTGATAACGAGGGGTATGGACAATATGCTTTATTGTGTGCTGGTAAAATCTCTATGATATCTCATCCTAAACCATTGAATTGGCCCGAATAAAGATATATTGATTTGTTAAGACAAATTACATTATAATTGTTATATAGACTAATAGATTGGGACGCACCCATAATATTTAGGTAGATTTACGCCTATTATATTGTGGGTGCGTTTTTTTTGATGAGGAATGAATTAAATGTCCAAATTAGGAAGAATGATCAACAGAACTATTAAAATTGTCGGGCAATATTCCTTCGCATATATCCTAACTTTTGTTCTTTCGTTATTCTTAGCCTTTTTAATAATGGCTATTATCGACTTCAATTTTTACTTTATCCCAGGAAAGATGGAAAAAACGATAAACTTCTTATTGTTTATCTCTATCCCTTTTTCATTTGTATCATTTTATATGATTCAAGAGCGCTATTAATTCAAATTCAGAAAGCGAGGCCATTATGACCAGGGTATTGATTATTGATGAGCAAATTAATTATCGAAGAGGGGTGAAACAGCTTCTAGAGCTCACATTTCCCAATTTTATAATTGAAACCACCAGCGTATCGCTTCCAATGGAAAAAGAGTTTCATCCCGATTTAGTGATTTTTGAACCAGGCTTGAACTTCCAGAAAAATCTATCTTGGATTGATTCGCTGATTCATAAGAATGCCAAGGTAATTGTACTTTCGACTGTAGAAAGTAGCAATCATAATTCAATTCTTAAGCTGCTTAAAAGAAATATTCAAGGCTTTTTATTGAAAAACATGAAAACAGAGCAATTATTAGAATGTATAAGAATTATTCTTGGGGGAGACCGATTTATTCATCCATCAGTCGCCAATATTCTATTAGATGACTACCAGGAACACTTTGGAAAAGTTAGAAATACGGAAGAACAATCATATAAGATAACAACTCCTTAGTAGGATATTAAGACAATGATACTTGCAAACTGTTCTATTTGTGGTATATTTGTTATAAATTAATAACACAAGGAGTGTTTGCTATGAATAAAACAATTGCTATTTTCGGAGGAAGCCAAGAGAAAACGTATCAAAAGATCGGCGCTAAACATGGTTGTAAAGTTCTTTTTCATCAAGGAAAAACAAGGAATGGTGGAAACAAAAAGGAGTTTAGGAACATTATAAAAAAAGCGGATATAGTGGTTTGCTTAGTTGGTGCACTCGGTCACGTGTCGATGGATGTGGTTAAAGAAATAAGTAAGAAAAATAATAAAACAATCGTCTACCATAATGGTTTTGGAGCTTCTGGAGCTATCCAAAGTTGTATAACTATAATGTCTGAGATGCAATCTGCAGCATAGTAAATATGTGTTGAAATAGTAGAGGACGAAAGGAGCAGGGCATGGGGAAGTCGCTAATCATTGCTGAAAAAAATTCGCAAGCCAAGAAATATTCTGAAGCATTTAACGGAGTAGACCGAGGTACTCACCTAGAAATCCCTAAATGTTCAACTTTTCCAAGTGGAGCTATTGTTGTTCATGCAATAGGACATATTATGGAGCTTTATTCATTTGAAGATTATAATGCGGAAGACAAGGCGTGGGATCTTCAGAGGCTGCCTATCATCCCTGACCAATTCAAATTAAAAGTTACACCATCTAAAAATAAAGCGTTTAATAACATAAAAAAGTATCTCAACGATCCTCTAGTCAGTGACATCATTCATGCTGCCGATGCCGGGAGAGAAGGTAGTCTGCTGGTTACTGAAGTATTACTGTATTTGAACAATAAAAAACCAGTTAAACGTCTATGGACCTCCAGTTTAACGAAAGAATCTCTTCAAAAAGCTTTCAAAAACCTTAGAAGTATTGACCAAGATATGCCCTTATATTATGAAGCACTTGCAAGGCAGAGAGCCGATTTTTTGATTGGTATGAATATGACCAGGTGTATGACTCTACTTTTATCTAATAAAAAGGGAGTGAAAGAGTCTCTTAAAGATACAAATTTTAGTTGTGGACGTGTCCAGTCTCCATTGTTAGCGCTAATTAGCACAAGAGAACAAGCTATAGAAGCCCATAAAAGCAAACCTTATTGGGATTTAGAAGCCAATATAACATACCATCAAAATGAAATTAGAAGTAAATGGTATACCTTAGAACGTGATCACTTGTTTAAAAAAAATCTAGCTGAGGATTTGAAAGGGTATTGTGAAGGGAAAGAAGCAAAAGTTCATTCTGTTAAAAGTGAAGTCAAAAGAATTCGTCCCCCACAATTTTATAACCTCACGACTATACAAGTTGAAATAAATAAGAAATTAGGTCTTTCACCAGATGGCGCATTGAAGATTCTGCAAGGTTTATATGATAAATCTCTAGTGAGTTATCCAAGGAGCTCACCCGTTCATGTAAATCCATCCGAAGCTGTTCACTTCCCCGAGATACTTAATAACTTATCTACATTAGCTGAGTACAAAAGCTTTTTGAAGTTACCGTATAAAGATATTTCGGAAGATAAGCGATTTATAGATGAATCGAAAACAGATGACCACTACGCGATTATACCCACTGAAAAGATAGTGGATTTCACCCGCTTATCAAAGAGTGAAGTCATTGTCTACGATATGATCGCAAAATCATTAATAGCTGCTCATTATCCTGATGCGATAGAGACACACTCAGAAATCATCAGTGTAGTGGATGAGAAATTTTCTTTTATGACTAAGGGTAAACGGGTTGATGAACGTGGATGGCGAAAAGTGTATGAGAACGAAAAGTTAGATGAAGATAACGCTGTTGTACTACCAACAATAGAAGAAGGCGCGGTAGGTACCGTTAATGAGGTTCAATTAATTGAAGGTAAAACAAGTCCTCCCGCTCGTTACACTCTTGGTAGTTTAGTGACTTTAATGGCTAATGCTGCTAATTCCCTCTCCAAGGATGAGAGAAAAGGATTTAAGAGTGACGAATTATCATTAGGTACCGTAGCTACTCGAGCATCGATTATTACTAAAATTATTGAACGTAAATATATTCGAATCGAGAGAAACCAAGTTTATATAGAGCCAAAAGGTCGCATGTTAATTGAATCCTTAGGATTAGATAGTTATTTAACTTCGGTATTAACAACCGGAAAAATGGAACAATATTTGTCTGGGATTGGAGCAGGGAAGAGTGATTTCTCCGTTTTCATGAATCGAATGAAGCAGATCACCCAAGAAGAAGTCAAGAAAGCAATAGAAAGCGCTGATAATTGGGAATTAGATAACCACATAGAGGCAAGTAAAGTAAATGTTGAAGTAGGTGCTTGTCTGGAATGTGGATCAGCTGTGCTAGATGCAGGGAAGTTTTTTGGTTGTAGTAGTTTCAAAGATACAAACTGTAGATTTAAGGTTAACAAGATGGTTAGCGGTAAGGAGTTGACCAATCATCAGGTTAAAGTTCTGTTACAAAAAGGGGTAAGTCCTTTGATAAAAGGGTTTAAAAAAAGAAATAGGGAAGGAACTTTTGATGCCTTCCTAGTATGGAGCGCAGAACGAAAGAGGGTGATTTTTCATTTCCCAGAAAGAAATAAGAAATAAACCACTAAAGCCGAGTGCCATGAACACTTGAGATATATTCCTTCTGTTCATTACAAAACTACTGGAAAAAGTGATTCTCGTCATAACGAACACTGTGCTTTTTACAAGCCTCTGAATTTCTTTGAAACCGTTAAGAAGGTGGAACAATTTCAAACTGAATATGAAGAGCAGGTAATGAGTGAAAAGATCATCTGTATTAACTTGAACAAGTTAGATCCTGATTATGAAAGTCGGATTATTGAAAGAGAAGAAACGGACCAAAAGAAAAAGGATCCTAGCGAAAGTAAAAGTAAAGCAAGAAAGTAAACCTCTGTCTAGTATAGGATCACTTAAATAAATCGTTAAACTGCTAATTTCTTATGAAGCAGATATCTTAAGCTCAATTATGGTCTCTGTAAGAGGTAACAAAATTCCTATTTCTTCAATAGTGGACGATCAAGAGAAGAATTTTTCTTATACGGATGCAAACTTAATAGGAAAGAACATCCTTTCGTATGGTTTTCTTAGGAAAAATACATATAACGAGAAAAATACTACAAAAATGATAATAAAATCAGACAAATTTATAGAATTTGTATAAATAACTCAGTAAATAGTAGGGATGGATTTGAAAATGTGGAAAACACTAGCTTTAGTAATGATATGTATAGCCGGAATTGTGGCCATCATAGTAATTCCTTCAATTAATGATGTAAATGACTCAAAGAACGCTGAGGAGCAAATGTACAAATTAGTAGGAGAACATTTTAGTGTTGATGAAAAAAATATTTGGTTAACTGAAGTGGGAAGCGAATCTTCAAGTAATCATTATTTTATTGCTAGCCTTCCTGATAAGAAAGAATATAAAGTAAAGTTTAAAGAGGATTATACTGCAATAGAGCGTATTGTGGAAAAATAAAGTTCTAACAATGAATTTTTGAAATATCAAAGAGGTGAAATCTTTTGAGAAGTAGAGTAGAGAAGTTTATTAAGTTTTACGTTTTGTTTATTTCACCAATTTTTGTGGTGTTTGTGTTAGCCTGCTCTTATTTATACATCCAATATAATATCTACCCTTACGAATTCCTATTTGCACTTTTCGATTTGAAAGTAGCATCTAATCCTTTAAGAGAACTTATTTATTCTGCGAGGATCGCTTTTGGTATTTTTGCTCTTGTTATTGTTCCAATAATTTCTTTAATATCTTCTTTCATGACTATCGCCAGGGTAAATAGTTTTCTGATTACAATAACTGGTTTTTTCAGTTCAAGATTATGATATCCTTAAAATTTCATATACCGTACTAAATATTAATTATAAAAGATTAAGAATCTAAATTCTCATAGCAATTGTTTAAAATTGCTAAACTTTTTCGGTTTTTGCGCCGATTATTGATAGAGAGGTCCATAAACTGATGGGTAATAGAGAGATATAGGGGGATTTTTAATGAAAAGCAGCATGTGGGACACTCCAGAACAAATAAGATATAGGAAAGAGAGACAGAGGACATATTTTTACTTGTCTCTTCCTGTTGCAGCTATTTTAATTGGCGCAATAATAGCATTCTTGAGTTACACCGAATAGAGGGAAAATGCAGGTTGTATAGCGCCCTTTTAAGAGCAGTTTAATTCCTAATAATGCATTATATGAAACCACACCTGCTATAAAGATGAAAACGATTTTTTCCCAAATCATAGTCTACCCCTTTTTATTAGTAACTTTACTATAATTCGATTTTAAGTCATTTTTTTATAGACTTACAGTAAAAAATTTCTATATAATGGAGGAAATGTAATGAAAAATATGTCTTTGATGGCTTTAGTATTCGTTCTTCTATTGGTTTTAGGAGCTTGTAGTAACGATTCTAATACGTCAGTACTAAGCAAAGAAACAAATTCAAATTCTAATTCTCAGGAAAGTGTTTTTAGCAGTGATGATATGAATGCAGTTCGTCATTTGATTGAGGAAGTACTTAACGTGTATGAGGAAGAACAGCAAAATTTCACCTCCTCTGAAGATGATGAGGTCAATGAAAAAGTAGAGAATATGATTACTGAAAGAATTGGCGAATCTATTCCAGGTCGTGATATAAGTGTTAGCATTGCTGCTGATCATGACAATACATCCGGAAAAGATGATTTTGTGGAAGATCCTAATGATTGTCGAGAAGAAACTGATGGCATGATAAGCGAAGTCTATGAAAGAGGATGCAAGTTGAATTTAGTATTTGATAAATCCAAGGTATTACTGGCTGAATGGAAAGAAGTAAACTATCCAATTATCAATGTTACAGCATTAATTATACCGTTTAAGTATGAGGGAAAAGACACGATCGATACTGAATTTGTATTTGCTAAAACCATAGATGGTGAAGTTCAATTATTAAGTGGATTAGGATTACGAGTACTGAATCTAGAAAATGAAGAAGAAGATGCAGTGGAAGAGAAACAAAATGGAGAAACAAGAACTATAGATAGAATCAGTAAATATAAATTTCGTTAATTAAAGCATTTTATTACTAGGGAGAATCGGGGGAAGCTATTTGAAAAGCACAGGGATTGTTCGCAAAACTGATGGTTTAGGTAGAGTCGTTATTCCCATAGAGTTAAGAAGAGCATTAGGGATAGAGGAAAAAGATCCAATAGCTATACTTGTAGATGATGACAAGATCATTCTTGAAAAGCATAAGTCAAATTTAGCATGTGCAATTACCGGTGAGATTAATGACGATAATAAAACATATGGTAACGGGAAACTAGTTTTAAGTTCTACGGGCGTAAAAATTCTAAGACAAGAACTAGATAACCAGGGGATTTAAACTTGCGACAAGTTAACTCTTGTCTTTTTTTTTGCTAAAAATACTCTTAATAAACCAACGCTATTCTTTAAAGAAGAATAGCGTTGTTCAATATATATTCTATCTTAAAGATTAGGAAGAACTTGTTTGTTCTGTTTTACTGGTGTAATTCAGATTACCTACTTTCGTTTTTTGTTTTTTATTAGCCAATAGAATTAATGTAGAAGCTAAAAGACCTGCTCCAGACATAATTCCAAATAGTATGCCGATAAATATGCTGTCAAATATGATTCCGCCTATCCAAGGTCCAACAAAAAATGCCATATTACCGCCCATGTTTACAAAGGAAAAGTAGGTTGTTTTATAACCATCATCAGGTAGCTTAGCAATCTGTGCTTGTAGCGTGGGAGCTAAAATAATCTCACCTAAGGTTATCAGTGTGAAACCTGCATACCAAAAAAATTCTGAGTTGATACCTAGTAATAATAATGGACCAGTAAAATACATTAAGCCTCCTGTCCAAACTAAAACAGAGGTTTTTATTTTCTCACCGACTAAAGCAACGATAGGTTGGAGAATAATGATCAAAACCATACTTAAAGTAAGTAACTTCGCAAATAGTAATACTCCATTTTGAAATGATTCCTCTGCATATTGAACAATATTAGTATCCATTTGTGATTCGATAAAATAAAGTAGGAAATAACAACTGAAAAGTAAGAGCAAACTTTTGTTCTTGAATATTTTATGAACCAATTCCTTGCTAATTAACTTATTGTCTTGATCTTCAATTGTTGTTCCTGATTTTTCATTTCCCTTAATTTTGATTACAAACATTGCTATAATTGCGATAATAAAGAGGATACCTGCAAAACTAAATAAGGGGGTTTTAAAACTGCTATATCCAATAAGTATTGCTCCAACAAGAGGACCAGCTACGCCTCCTAAATTAAAAAACCAATAATTGATATTAAAAGTTTTTTGGATTAGCTCTTTGGGAGAGAATTTAGATAATAAAGCTTGGTTAGTTGAATTGTAAATACTCCAGCCAATCCCTGAGAAAACAGAAACAAATGCTAGGAATAAATAGTTTACTGATACCCCATATAACGCCATGGTAAGAGCAGAGACAAACAAAGAAATTACATATAGTATTTTAATTCCATAAACATCACTTAACCTTCCACCTAATAAATTAAATATCATAGATGCTAGCGGGGTAAGGCCAAGTAAAAATCCAATTTCAGAGGCACTCATTGATAAGTCATTTTTAAAAAATACTGCTAAGAAGGGAATTACCATAAATTTAGAAAATGACACTAAAAAATTTAAAGCAAACATGAATTTAAGAGTTAATGGAAGTGTTTTTAAATCAGAAAGAAATTTCATCTTTAACATTTTTCATCCCCCTTATTTAATTTATATAACATTAATGCTTATCTTGTTATTTTGTTTAGTTTCGTTAATATCTTTAAATCAGTTTAACAAATAACTAATAACATTGATAGGAATATACTTAAAAAAGAATCGAACTACTTAATGATTAATTCTATTTTATTTACTTTATTGAACATTATTATTTTATACACGGAAAGTTTAAGTTGTTTAAGTAATGATCATTCTATGTTATAGTGAACTTAAATAGAATATAATTTTGAAATGGAGGACATGAAAATGTCTGTTATTGGGCAAAGGATAAAGGAATTACGAAAAGGGAAAGGATTTACTCAAAAAGATTTAGCAGAGGATATAATTACCCGAAGTTATTTAAGTCAAATTGAAAAGGGTTCATTTCAACCCTCTTATGACACTTTAGAGAAATTTGCATTAAAGTTAGAGTGTAGCGTCGAGGACTTTTTTCAAGAGCCTCGGAATAAAGCGTTGATAACTTCTCAAACTAAACAAAAAATAGTATTAGCCGAAAGTAAAATTGAAAATGGAAAGTTTCTTGATGCGCAAAGGACTATTTCTGAGATAACTGACATCGAAGATTTAAGTAATTATGATAGAGGTTTATATTATTGGATCATAGGAAAGATTGCCGAAAATAAAGAAATCTGGGAAATCGCTGAGGAGAATTTTGAGATCAGCATAGATATAATGAATGTAACTCAAAGTCACAAAGAAAAAGTAAGAGCGATGGATTCTCTTGGGTATACTAAGATCAAATTAGAGAAACATGCTGAAGCTTTTAAGTTGTTAAATGATGCTTATGAATTTTCCATCCAGCAAAAGGTTGGTGGAGCTATTAAAACATCTCTGTTAATTAATCTAGGGTTTGCTCATTTAAATATGAAGGAGTACCATTCAGCGATCAGAATTTTACGAGAAGCCCAGGTAATTAATCAAGAAACACATGTATATGTTAAGACCGGACAAATAAATTTATTACTCGCTCTATGTTATAAGGAAATCAATGAATTAGAAAAAGCAGAAAAATCTAACAAAATGGCATTGAGTTTCTTTGAGTCCGTTGAAGATTCTGAAAGTAAAGCCAGTGTCTATAATAACCTAGCCAATTTGTATATGAAATTCAGTAATTATCAAAAGTCTATTGAAGTATATTTAATGGCAATTTCAATTTTTGAACGAATTAAACATTCCAAGGGAGTTCTCTTATCTAAAACCGGATTAGCTCAAGCCTTTTATTTAAATGGACAATATGGAGAGTCAGAAAAAACATGTTTTGAAGTAATATCACAACCGCTGGAAGAACAATATCGTGGCTATACTTATTTAATACTTGGAGATGTTGAAATGATAAGAACTAACCATCAAAAAGCACTCGAAAATTATACGAAGGGTTTTGACATATTTGAATCCAATGATATATGGTGGGGAGAAGAAGTAGCTATAAAAAGGATGTCCAAGGTTCATTATGAATTAGAAGACTTTCAACAAGCTGCTAATTTATTATTAAACAGTACTAAACAGAATGATAAAGAGGACATTCTTCCCATATTCATTTGAAAATAAGCTATCTAATCGATAGCTTATTTTTAGTAATTTACATCGTTTCTAACAAATCTGCCTAAGTTATTTTGCCCCTTTACTTCATCGGTTAATGCTCCAATACCCGATGCTCCAATAACTACTTCGTTAGTCCAATCTAATTTCAATTTTTCTTCAACTAACTCATCCCTCAGTGCAGCGGTATAAAAACAACCTAATTGTAGATAAGAAGCTACTAAATATAATGTTTGGCTTAAATGTCCGAGATCCATGTAGAGTGCTCTGTAAGCCTTAGGAACGCTATATTTCCAAACTTCTCTTTCTATTACTGCGCTATAAAAGAAGACCACTGCAGGCAACTGAGTATGTTTTTGATCTCCGCACATCTCTTTGCATAGGCTACGAATATCATTTGGTTTGTCAATTAGTTCGAGTTCATGATTTTCCACAGAATAATGATATAGACCAGATTCAACACCTTCAACGTTCATGATACAAGGGTAAATTTCTATGGGGTGCCTGGAACCTCCAGAAGGACTGGTTTTCAATAAAGCTTTTCCCATGCCTTGATCTAACCAGCAAGCGACAGCTCCCCATACGTAGTATAATGCGGAAGACAACTCCTCTTTATTTATTGATTCTGAAGGGTTATACGTTCTAATGGTTTGCCTATTAAATAGAACATCTAAAAAAGATTTTTTATAATCGACTATTGGAAGGGGCAAACTTGTTTTTAAGGAATTAGGATAATTTTTTGTGATCTCTGGAGGCTTTTGGTATTCTGTTTTGTTCTTAAGTCTTTCGAAATCGTCTGTTGATAAAATGTACGAATCGTTTTTGCCTCCTCGTGAGTAATAATGAAAATACTCTGCGGCCTTTCCCCATTCTTTCCAGAGGGATAAATCAGGTTTACCTTGATCATCGTTAGTTACTAAGATTTTCTCATTCATTAAATAGCCAATCGTATTTATTACTTCCTTATAATCATCATCTTCTTCTGTTCTTAATTCGGAAATCTCATTTATATCTTTCCAACTCTTAAAATAATCTAAAATCTCAATAACTGATGGATTGAGAGTATGTTGTTTATGCTGCACATAATCGTCACAAACGAGTACGTCACCTTCCCAGAACAAGACAATGTTATCTACCAATTTAATTTTTATGCTCAATTTAGACACCGTTTTGCTTTCTGGATCAGGTGGTTTACAACCGTGTCTGTGATAGCTTGATTTGTACATATTTCAACCCAGCGCCAATCACCTGTTGGGTTTACTTCTAAAAAGATGAACTCATTATCCTCAGTTAACATAAAATCAAATGCTCCGTAGTCCAGTTTTACTGAGCTTATATAAGAAAGACATTTTTGTTTTAATTCATCAGGTATGTCTATCGGTATGAGTTTTACATCTTTAATTTCATCCCTATGCCAATCATCTGTATGACTCTTTTTGGGAATGAGCGCAGAAAAAACGTTATTTCCAATTACAGTAACTCTTACTTCTTGTGCATCCGGAACGAACTTTTGATAAATAACTGGAGCGTCACCAGTGGTATCCATATATTCTAATTCATCTTCAGTAATTTCTTTACCAAAGATAGAATGTAACTCTTCGTTATGCTCAACATAGTGAGAATACATGGTTTTGGCGATTACCCTTTTATGTATGTTTCGGAAATCTCTTATATCATTTTCATCGTTGGAGATTAATGTAGGAAGAGTAACCATTCCTTTTGATGCAGCGACCTCTAATTGTTTTATTTTATTAAGTCGAATTTCTGATTGAGGATGATTGATCCATCTTACTTTGTCGCTTGTATACAAAGATTCAAAAAGGTATTTCCATTCATTTAGAACATATTTGTCAGCAATTATATTGTTTGACTTATATCCGAAGTTATCATAATCTACGAACCTTCTAAGCCAAACAACGTCTACATCGGTTAAAGATAGTCTATTGAAGTCCGGTCCTTCTATTGTAATTTTGGGAGCACCTTCTTGAAAATGAATTGATAAATTATATTTCTGAGGAACCTCATCAATATTAATGCGGATATAATTTATCCCTTTTGAAGCAAGTTCTAAACCTACCATATCTGCTTCTTGATCATGGATTCTGGTTAATATCAGAATCGTTTCTTCATCATACTTAGAGGATAGAATCTCTTTACCATACACTTCAACCATATTCGCTCTAAAATCTAGACCGCCACCTAAGTTATTTAAACTAATCACTTTATTAGGGAAATTTAATAGAAAGGGAAGTTTACTCATTATTTAACTCCTCCATAAATTAGAATAGTACCACAATAAATGTGGTACTACTCAATTGTTATTAAGACAAATTATTACTTGTCTTTTTTGTCTAGTGGCATGCTGTGACTGCTAAACTAAAGTAGACAGTTTTCGCTATTTAAGATGAAACACTTATTTACCCTAATATACCAGTTAAATAGAAAGCTCTTCCATTGTATGATTAGATAGTTTATATCATAGATCAGTGGAGGGCCGAACAAAGGTGGATAAGTGGGAAATGTATATGGAAATTCAACAGCTAATCAAACAGGGATTTAGTAAGTCTAAAGTGGCAAACAAGCTAGGAGTATCAAGATCGACTGTCTATCGACACCTTAAGAAATCTCCTTCGGACATGGCCGTATGGGTAGAATCCTTACAAACAAGAAAGAAGATTCTAGACCCTTATAAGGCGTTAATCTTATCTTGGTTGAATGAGCATCCTGATCTTACAGCAGCCCAGGTACAAGATTGGTTAATGGAGAGGCACAAAGATCTTAAAGTTGGTGAGAGCACGGTTCGTGCTTTCGTAAGAGAGTTACGAAAAGACTATCAAATAACAAAAGAAACGTCACCAAGAGAATACGAAGCGATACCTGATTCACCCATGGGGCAGCAGATTCAAGTTGATTTTGGACATACAAAACAAAAAACATCTGATAATAAAGAAATGAAACTAAACTTTATTGCCTTTGTTTTGTCTAACTCAAGATATAAATACCAGGAATGGTTAGATCGACCTTTTACCACTCAGGATGTCATTCAGGCACATGAAAATGCGTTTCAATGGTTCAGTGGGATTCCAAAAGAATTAGTTTATGACCAGGATAGCCTTATAGTGGTGAGCGAAAATGGTGGCGATCTTATTTTGACGAAAGAGTTTCAGCAATATAGAGAAACGAGGAAATTAAACCTCCGGGTTTGTCGTAAAGCTGATCCAGAAAGCAAAGGAAAGATCGAAAATGTGGTCGGATTTATCAAGTACAATTTCGCAAAACATAGAGTGTTCCAGAATATTGATGCGTGGAATGAACAAGGGTGGGAATGGTTGCATCGAACAGGTAACTATAAAATCCACAATACAACAAAAAAAGACCGGTCGAAGTGTTCTCCTTGGAAAAGCAACACTTAAGACCAGTCAAAGGAAATGTTCATTTCCTAAACAATTATGAAAACAGTATAACAAGAAGTGTGCATAAGGACAATACCATACGGTATTTGTCTAACAGGTACTCTCTTCCATTAGGAACGTTTCATAAATATGAAACGGTCTCAATCAAGGCAACAGATGACCGACACTTATTAATCTATCACCGAGAGACAGGAGAACTTCTAGCCAAACATCAGATCCCGGATGGCAGAGGACGCTTAATGAAAGATCGCCAGCATGCGAGAGATCGTACAAAAGGGATAGATGCCTTTATAGATAACGTAGCTAAACGGTTTGAGGAAACAACAATGGCGTTTGATTACCTGGATAAACTTCGTGAGAAGTATCCACGATATATTCGCGATCAGTTACAAATGATCCTAAGAGAAACAAAACAACAAAACGCACAGATTCTAACGGCAGCTCTACAAGAATGTATAAAAAGAAACTTATATAGTGCAACAGATTTCAGCGATATCATTTTATACCTTCAACGACAACGACAGGATCATGAGACACCGAATGATAACGCTAAGATTGTTTCACCATTAAAGAGCGTATCTGGTTGGGCGATGGAAACAGAAGCACAAAAAAGAAACGTAGATACCTATACGGTTTTATTGGAAGAAGGTGAGGCAAATTGAGTCAGTTCCAGCAAGTACAAGATTTACTAAGGTCTTTAAGACTAGCTGAGACCGCAAATCAATTGCCTGAATTGATCAGAGAAGCTGAGAAAAAGAACTTATCTTTTACTCAGTTTCTCCTGGATCTTGCCACCTATGAACAAAATCGCAGAGATGAGAAGCAACTGGAAAAACGTTTTAATTGGGCGACCTTCCCTTTCCATAATACAATCGATGATTATGACGTAAAGGAGCAAAAATCCTTAAGTAGTAAGAAGTTAAACCAATTAAAAGATTTAACATGGATTGAGCAGCTTTATAACATTATTTTTCTTGGACCGCCAGGTGTCGGAAAGACCCACCTATCGATAGGTCTGGGTATTGAGGCATTAAATCAAGGTTATAAGGTCATTTTCACGACCATGGGAGACCTAATTCAAGCGTTAAAAACAGAAGAAATCACGAGGAAATCGAAAACAAGAATGAAGCGAATTAGAGAAGCAGATTTAGTTATCATAGATGATTTGATGTTTATGGCAATGAATAAACAGGAAGCGAATATGTTTTTCCATCTGATTAATAACCTATACAATCAAACAGCGATCATATTAACGTCAAATAAAGGGCCAAAAGAGTGGGGAGAACTATTGGGCGACCAAGCGATTACGACAGCTATCTTGGATCGAATCTTACATCGAGTAGAAATTATTCATTTAAATGAAGATAGTTGGAGAATGAAGCATAGAAAAACGATTTTTGGTGAACAAGGTGTTTCAAATTAATCAGCAGAACTTGTGTCATTCTACTTGACGGTCACACATGCTTTGACGAGTGTAATAATCGTTAGCATAACCTTGAACTGAAGCTGGTGCGTTGTTTTCCTTAATAGCTTTAGCTAGTTCTTTCAACATAATATCGCCTCCTTTGCTTGATCTCAATAACTATATTAATACTTGCTGTAATTTTAGTAAAATGTTGTATAATGTTAAATAACTCGACAATTATCTTTTTTCCTTTAATTTCCGGTTATTTCCTCTTAAATACTCGAAAAATCAATTTATTTGAATTTTTTTAAAAATAAACCGTGCATATTTTAGAGAAAAATGTAGTTTAATAAACTAAACATAATTTCACTTTATGTATAATGTTTAGTAGAATTAGTAATTATGAACAGAGGAGGAGTTTAATATGTTTAATAAGAAAAGAGAAATGAAATTATCTTTATTCATCGCAGGTACAGGACATCATATTTCCTCTTGGCGGTATCCAACGAGTCCATCAGACGGAGCGTTAAATTTAGATTTTATTAAAGACTTAACAAGAAAAGCGGAGAAAGGAAAGTTTGATTTTGTGTTTTTTGCCGATGGGTTATCAATAAACAAAGAATCTCACCCAAACATTTTAGTCGATTTTGAACCTATTACTCTGCTTTCTAACCTTTCAGATTCTACTACCAATATTGGCTTAGCGGGCACTATGTCAACTACATATAGCGAACCTTATAATTCCGCAAGACAATTAAGCTCTTTAGATCATTTATCAAATGGTAGGGCTGCATGGAATATTGTAACAACTGCAGATCCAGAATCAGCTAGTAATTTTGGTAATGCAGAACATATGAAACATGAAAAAAGATATGAACGAGCAGATGAGTTTGTTCATATCGTTAAAGGTTTGTGGAATTCTTGGGAAGAGGATGCTCTAACAAGAAATGTAAAAACCGGAGAGTTTTTTAACGATAATAAACTTCATTCAATAGAACACGAAGGTGAATTTTTCTCTGTTAAGGGTCCATTAAGCTTACCAATGAGTAAGCAAGGGCACCCAGTGTTAATCCAAGCAGGATCTTCACCTAGAGGTCAACGTTTAGCAGCAAAGTATGCAGAAGTAGTTTTTACGAATCAAGTTTCTTTAGAGGATGCTAAAATTTTTTATAAAAGTATTAAAGAGCAGGCTAAAGTATTTGGTAGAAGTAAAGAGGATATTATTGTCATGCCAGGCATCACGCCTTTGTTAGGAGATACCGATGAAGAAGCGAGGGCTAAATATGATTTACTTCTTCGATTAATTCCATTATCTACGGGCAAAAAGACTCTCTCGAGGTATCTAAATGAGTTTAATTTAAACAATTATAGTTTTGAAAAACCATTGCCGAAAAATATAGACTTTAGTTTTAATTGGGAGTTAGAGATCAAGTATGAGTACTTATTGACAATTAGTGATGAATACAACTTCACTTTAGGTGAATTAGGTCAGTACGTAGCAAGTAGAAATGGTCATAACTATTTTGTGGGAACACCCGAAGCTTTGGCAGATCACATGGAAGTCTGGTTTAAAGAAAAAGGAGCGGATGCTTTTAACGTCATGCCTGTAACACTTCCTGAGGATTTAAACATTTTTGTTGAACAAGTAATTCCTATTCTCCAACGAAAAGAATTATTTAGAGTTGATTATCAGGGAATGACTTTAAGAGAAAATCTAGGTTTGAAAATTCCAGTAAACCAGGTGCACCAAAAAACTTGAAGATATAGATCAAAGCTAGTAAGTGTAATCACTGGCGAAATCAGTGGCGCTTCTTAAATAGCTTAGCTTTAGAGATAAATAAGCAGCACATAAGGTTTCCCTTTTGAGCTGCTTTTCTACTTGGTTATGTTTATCCAACCTTGTTTTAAAGCCCTTACTATAGCTTCAGTACGGCTCTCTACATTTAACTTCTGGAGAATGTTATGGATGTGATTGCTTACAGTCTTTTCACTAATTTTAAGTACTTTAGATAGTTCTAAATAGGTACTATATCCATCAACTAAGCTTTGTAATACCTCTTTTTCTTTTATGGTAATAGTTGTCGGTTCTGGAATATCAGCATCTTTAATAAATCGATAGTCATTTATAAAATATTTCATAGCAATCTCATCTATATATATTTTGTACTTTGATATCATCTTTAAAGCTTTATAAATTTGCGAAGTATTCTTTTTTACATAAGCTGCTGCACCGCTATTAATTACATCCGTTACCCATTTCTCTTCACCTTTATTAAATAGGACTATAATTTTGCAGTTGCAAGACTTTTTAATCGGTAAAATCTGAAAAAAGTCTCGTAATTCTATTAAGAAAAAATCTATTGAATTTAATTTAATATCTGTGAGCTTAATCTTTTGACACTTAGCAAGATCCTGGTAGAGAGTTTCTTCCTGATAGTCTTGAGGAACACCTACGTTTATCTTTGATGTATTCAATTGTAGTTCTCCTTTAATCTATGTAGTTAACGTAAATGCTCTAATATATGTAGCGTTTAAAGGAAGGGATTTCACAAATCATGTATGAATCTTGCATTCAATCATTTAATTTCTTTTCTAATTTTTTCTTTCTACCTTCAAATCCGCTCTTCGTATCACATTCTACACCTAACTCTATCGCTCTATTACATACTTGGATAGCTTCTTCAAATTTCCCTTGCTTCTCAAGTATTATAGCCATTAGTTTAAATGCAGGATAGTTTACGAAGTAATCATGTTCTTCTAAGTACGCTTTTTTAAACTCAGGATAAATGGCCATATCCTTTTCTGGTATATTTTGACATCTTTTTAAATTTGCTCCTTTTTCTCGCTTTGTATAAAAATATTTCTGAAGTGTCAAATACACATAATGCATATCTATTGGATATTGACCTTCATATTTTTCAGCCTCTTCTGCTAATAGCTTAATCCCTTTATGTTCAGAAAGTTCTCCATGATTATACTTCAACCATGTCTCCCTTAAAGGTGAATTCTTTGATAGCCTTTTTTCTTTTGATTTTGTAAGGTTTTAATTATTTTCTATATGCCTAACGGTATTATGGTCAGCACGAAATTTCTCACTATCTCTTCCTCCGAATAACCTTTTTAGAGCATCTAACATATCGTCATCGTCACCCCATATTTTTTATTTACATATCATCAATAAAGCTTGAATCTATCCATGTGTGGGCAGCATTATCCATTCGAGATAATCGTTTTTGTAAATAGATCTGTGTGGTAGCAAGACTCTTATGGCCAAGGGTCTTTGATATACTTTCTATACTAGCACCTTGTTGAGAACTATATATACTAAAAAAGTGTCTGAAATGATGAGCTGAAATTCTATCACTTCTTGCTTTAAGGAACGGCAAAGGCGCACGGTTTATTACTTTGGATATATATGATGAAAGGTATTTCTCATTATAAGCCTTTCCTTTTGCATCTGGTAATAAGGGGGTCTTATCACTCCCATCTAGTTCAGATGGATACCTTCTCCTCGAACGGTAAGTCACAATCCGCTCCCATATCTTAGGGTGAATTAATACTTCTCTTTTTTCATTACCCTTCCCAATAACCTCTAAAAACAGTTTACCTTCGTAATATGAAAGATCACAAATACGAGCTTGACATAATTCCTTCACTCGAAGTCCAGTACTGGCTAGAACACTGATGATGGTATGCTCTACGATATTATTTTTAAAGTATTTAAGCAACTGCAGTACTTCAGCCTCGTATAAATCTCGATTAGGACGGTCCTTTTCATGAACATTACTAGTCTGAAGTGCTTCATGAAGTCTTCTAGATATGTACTTCCGTTTATATAAAAATTCAAAAAAAGCTTTTAGTATGACCGTTTTTCTCGATAAGGTTGCTACAGAATAGGTTCCTTTTTTGTCTTCATTTTCTTTATTTTCTACCAGCTTATCGTTATCCCTCTTTTTTACTCTTCCTAACTTTACTTCTTTCAACCAGGCTTGATACTTCCTTATATGCTTAGGTTTTAATTGCTTCAATAATGTAAAAAGGTCTGCTTTTGTAGAATCAAAGTTATACAAGTCGCCTACAGCAGATATCTGGTTATAGAAGAAGAGCAACTCTCGCAAATATTCTTTTTTTGTTTTTTTTGTTCGGTTTTTTTGTTTATCTAGATCGCGCTCATGATGTACAAACAAATAAATCATTTCGAGGTCATTGAAAACAGCAGAGTAATCAAAGTCGGGATCGTATTCAGTTTGGTCCATTAATTGAGTATAACGACTACTATCCAGCATCTGTTTTTGAAGCGATAGCATACGGTTGGGAAGGATGGCATTCTTTTGTTCTGCTAAACCATGTGAATCCAGAACTAATTCATAATTATCTTGCTCATTCATAAGTATTAACCTCCTATTCAGATATTAGCTTTATATAGATATTGAGACTAGATATATCACTTAAATTATTTAATGTGAAAGACATTGCGGAAAACAAAATAACACTTTAGACATTTAATTATTATATAAGACAACATATTTACATTCTATCATGTATGTATATCTAATAATTACATACGAACAGAAAAATACTAAATTAGTCTTGCTCTTTTATATTAATAGATATTTAAAATAATATTAATATATCCATTTATATATATAATGCTTTTTAATATTTAAAGTATGTGATACAATTTCATTAAGTTGGTAATTCAGATAAATATAACTATTTAAATAGTTAATTGGAATTATCGATATATATTGGATGGTCAGATTCGAAGAAATGACTATCTGTACAATGCGCTCGTCCTTTTTTATGTGTCGCTAGTAATCTAGTACACATTGATATAGGGCTGCCGAGGTCTAATGGGTGGAAAGATTTTGAGACCTCCATAACAAACTTTAAGAGAGGGTGTTCCAAATGAACGAAGTAAGAACTGTAACGATTCGATTTGAACAACCATTTACTGTAACTGTAAATGGAGAGGAGACGTTAACGGAAACTCAAATACTGTCGAGTGCCAAAGAAGAAGTAATAAAAACACTTCAGAAGAAATTTCCTCCTATTACTTACATGATCACTAGTGGAGATTCACTTACCTTAGAAGAAGCGATACCAGGTTTGCCAATAAGAGATAAACAATCCGGTGAACTAGGCATTATTATCAGCATCAACCCTAAGAAAAAACTTCCGATTGATTATATTCTTAATAATGGACAGAGTATGGTGGGGTTACCGGCATCACTTGAGAAGATCCACAAAAGACATAAGCTTGATAAGTTTGTGGCTGAGAGAGAAGCATGGCGAAAAGACGTAGGGTATACAAAAGGTGACACGGCATTTATATCAACAAACGAGGGAGTTATTCCGATCGTCTTTAATAAAGTAACCAAATCCTCTCATCACGTATTTCCGATTACTCACGAACCAAATGGTACCTATTACAAACTGACAAACAACCAGCTTGCAATGATATTCCCTACAAGAAAAGAAGCAGAAGCATTCCAAAAAAGGTAGCTTCAGTAAGGAAGTCACGTAAAAAGTAGTGGCTTCCTTACTTTCTTAGTGGAACAAAGGATTGAGAGAACTTGTCTAGTTAATAAGGGTATTAGGAGGTTATGATTATGGGTGAAAGACAATTGCAGGAACAATTAACCTTTTTCCAACCTTGTCATTGTGAAAAGGGGATCTTCTGTCCTGGAGTGGAATACGATGATCAAGGATATATGAAGTATCACCCCTGTTACCACCAAAATCTTGGAAAGCGGTTTACGGAAGAAGAAAAAGAGTACCTATGCAAATATGCTTCCGATGGTATGAACTCGATGGGGATGGCATTAGCAAGGCCACCTAAAGCGCTTGCTGCTAAAATTACGAGGATAAGGCAAGCAGGGAAATTTCATTACTATAAGAACTTGAATCGATATTGGTAAACGTCTGCTTTAAAAATGGAAAACTTATGCTTTAACTAATAACTCATGGCAAATTCATGGTTTTTTATGCCTAAAGTAACCTACCAATTTACGATATACTGTATAGTAACAGAAAAATAAAATATCGATGATATTAGAACAAATAAGGAGTTTGTCCCACATGAATAATGAAAATTACCTTACAACAATACAAGTAGCTGAAGAATTAGATGTAGCAGTTGAAACGGTGTACAGCTGGATTAAGAAAAAGGAGCTTGTACCTGTTCATGAAGATTGGCGGATCGATAATACTAAGCTCTTCAGAAAAGAAGATGTTCAAACTCTTAAAGATAGCCGTAAGAAACCAGGTTATACATCAGGAGATATAGCAAATAAGTTAGACATGCCTTTGCCTACGGTCAAATCTTATCTCAACAAAGGGATTATAAAGTCGTTCAAACAAGTTTACAGAGGGCTAGAACGATATTTTGTAACGGAGGAAGAACTAGAAAAATTTATTGAAAGTAAGTTATATATCGAATACAAAGATGCAAAGCAGTTTTATGTGGTAGAGGACAAAGAGTATAAGTACTTTCTCTATCAACGATTAATTCATCCTAGCAATGGGGCTGCGCGAATTACCAAAATTGACGGAAGTCAGGTTTTAATAACTACTGAAGATGGAGAAGTATTGCCTATATCTGAAGCAGAAAAATCTGGTTATGAAATTGAACATCCAATTGAACTTAAGAAATACATCGGTGGCAAGAAAGGTTATGCCACGTTTTCCTTCACTAAACCAAGACACATCTCATCTCCAATTTACGCATTAATTGAACTTCTTTATCAGTATCTGGGACCAAGAAACATTAAAGTAAGTCATACTGATTCAGATATAGTAGTGAAAGTTAAGCCTATCTTGCTTCCATTAAATGAAGTAGAACATTCGAAAGAAGTATCATTATTAGAGAGTAATTTAGTTGAGGGAAAAATCATTAATCGAAATGAAGATGTCTATATAGACAGTGATTTAAAACCTGTTCCTATCTATTTGACTTCTAATAAGAAACAAGAATTAATGAATCAGGCTAAAGAACACAACACTTCATTAGAAGCATACTTAAGGGAATTGATTGAAATAGGTGAAGAATACAAATGAAATGAAAGGCGGCAAGGCATGGGCTTTGATCAATTAAATTTATTTGAAGAAGTAAATGAAAAGACAGTTGAAGTTGCTCCCATACCGGATGATTCACCACTTTATAAGTTACAAGAGATGATTGAAGTACGACAGCCGGAGCCTTCCCTCGATCCAGAAGACTTTCATTATATTTCCTCATTTGCCGGAAAAAAAGGGACAATAAAAAGTGTTAAAATATTACCAAATGGAAAAATTTGTTATGAGGTTGGGTTTCCAAATCAAACTCTAGGAATTTTCTATGAAGAAGATGTCAAAAAGTATATAGAATAGCAACGAAGAGAGAAAAATGAAGTCAAATAAAGAAATTGAAGAAGAAAACATTGAAATGATTCTTTGGTTACTTAAATATTAAAAGCTGCTTCTACTGAATAACTAGAGAATCTTCGTTTAAATAAGCCAGGTGGCGACTAAATTGTAGCTTCCTGGCTTATGAATTTATTCCGATAAGTCTTTTTTTATCATTTCTTTCTAATTCTTATTTAGTATACAACCATTCTAGGAAATCGTTAACAACCCAATCAGGCTTTTCCAAACATTCTTGAGAAGTATATGATCTAGTTTGTAAGCCAGAATCTTGATACTTTCTAGTTAATAAAGCATCTTTTTCCCTATCTTTATGAGTATAGTTTGTTTAATATATCTAAGATAGCATTACCTTTTTTAGTTTGAACAATATAATCCGGTTCGGTCTTTTCTTCTCCTATTACAGCAAGGCAATTAGGGAAAATCATGACTCCACGTTTCACTAATGAAAAATACACTTTTACCTCGCCAAGTGAACGTAATATTACGTTATCTACTTTGTACATTTGATTACTCGAAGAAGGGAAACTAACATTGTTCGTGGTATTAAACTCTATGAGTTTTTTCTTTGAGTCATATGATTTGAATATAAGTAATTGATAACCGTTCATTTCTCTTATTTCGTCAGCAATATTTTGAATAGTGAAAGATAAATCTGTTTGAAGTATATTTTTTAATCTATTAGTCGAAAAAACTTCTTCAACGAGATCATGATCGTATCCATGATGATCCTCTGGATAGTAAGGCTGCTGTTGCTCTTGATAGTTCTGTTGATATTGGTATTCATGGATTGGATGAGTTTCGACACTATAATTTTGCGGAGTGTTCTGATTATAATCATCCCATTGGGACTGATGGAAATATTGGGTTGGTTGTTGATATTTTTGTAGGTCTTGATGATTTTGATTGAAATGGTCTTGATGGAATCCGTGTTGTGATTGACTATTGTAATCCTGGTAATTGTTTAACATAATAATCCTCCTGATTGGTAGTATATAAAAATGATAGCATGAGTATTTATGTATTTTTCCTAAGGTTGAACTATTAGTGTACGCGGAAATCTTGAATTTTATTGATTCTAGAAGGGTAATCGATAGGAGGTGTAAATATGATTAGTACAAAAAATGATTTCAAGCTTGATGAAGAAGTTAGTAGACTGAGAGATTTAATGAAAATAAACAGATATGAAAATGCTAAATATGTATTTTATCAAACGTGCATGCTTTATTTTATGGGATATAATAAAAAAACTATTTCACTAATAACAGGTATGAGTAGAGTAACCATAGATAAATACATAGAAATACACAGAATTGACCCTACTTTATCCAAACCGCACCTTGTTCCAGGTCCAAATTGTAAGTTATCTAATAATGAGTTAAAAGAATTTAAAAAGATCATCAAAGATAACAGTTATACCATTAAGCAATTAATAAATATAGCGAAGGAAAAATATAACATATCTTATTCTGATAAGGGAATGAGAAAATTAATAGACAAACATAATCTTAATTCCGAAATTCTAATTGGGGGTAAAAATTATAGGTGAACTTCAAAACCTTAATAGTGATAGTTGAAGATATAGGGAAGGAACAGTTGAAGGTATTAACTTGATTATTGAGCCTATTAAAAGCGTATAGATATAATTGAATGCATTCTACAAATTTTTATTTTAACTTGAACTTTCTGGTAAGCTTAATCTATCATTAGTTGAGGTGATCGAATGAATATTAATCTCTCTTATAGTGATCAGGAAATTGCAAGAGTGATAAGGCAGACTGTTAAACAAATCGAATCTTTTAGAGAGCTAAGGCCCATGATAATAGAAGCCAATAGAAAGTATAATAATACTATTCGCGAAATGGCAAAGGTTACTACTGTTGTTCTTTCTGATATTCGTAAGAGTATGATTAGTTATCGTCCTGCACTTCATCAAATTCTTTTAACAGTTGCAGAACAAGCAAACACATTAAGAAGTATTACCCAAAGTATTGACTTTGAAGCACTTAATGCTTTTATAGATAGTGTTGATATAGAGTCAGATATAGGCTATTTAGATGATGGAGAGTTAAGAGAGATTTCTGGAGAAATCGAATTAGAAATTAGCAGAATCACTGAAGAAGAGAATATGGAGTCGGTCAGTGCTTTCCCGAATTTAATTAATAAAATAGTTTATTGGGCAACAGACTCAAGTGCAGGTAAGAAACATCTTGTTATTAATTTGATTTTAAGTCTAATAGTTAGTGTTGCATCTGGACAAATAACTATAGCTATCAATAGTTCAGATAATGTATCATCTAAAGAAAAGATTTTAGTAGCTGAGAGAGTAGTAGAAGATATGACAATTCCCACCTACTTTAAGATGCAACATCGTTTAGTGATAAAGGATAATCTTTATGTTCGTTCTAATAAGAAGAAACAGTCTAATATTGTAGATGTACTAAACATTGGTAACATAGTAAGAATTATTGAAAAGAACCGTAATTGGACGTTTGTGGAATATGAGAATGGTGATGGTGAACTTGAAAGAGGTTGGGTTAATACAAGATATATTAAACAGATAAGGTAATTCTAAAAAAAGCACCACCAAGGTAGTGCACCCCGGAAGTTAGAGTTAAAAAACTAACTTCCGGGGTGTTTTTGTATGGCAAAGTATAGTGAGAATTTTAAATTAGAAGTGGTAATGGAGTATCTCCAAGGGTCTTTAGGGTACACTTTATTAGCTAAAAAGTACGGAATGCCTGATAAATCTCCAATCATGGGTTGGGTTCGTGCTTATCAAGCTTTTGGAAAAGAGGGATTGAGGAGAAAGCGTTCAAGACAAGTCTTCCCTGTCCAATTTAAGTTAAATGTATTACACTTTATGAAACAGACAGGCGCTTCTCATCGGGAGACTGCGATTGCCTTCAAAATAAACAATCCTTCACTAATCGCGAATTGGTCCAGGACATTACAGAAGGAAGGAATCGGATGCCTCCACGAAAAAGCGAAAGGACGGCCCTCTATGTCAAAAAATCATAAAAACAAGTCATCGAAAACAGAAAAAGAGTTAACGCGGGAAGAACAACTAGAGCGTGAAAATGAGCTTCTGCGATTAGAGAATTTTTATCTAAAAAAGTTAAAAGCTTTTCAGGAGAACCCGAATGCCTATCTCGAAAAGCACAAGCAGCGCTGGTATTCGAACTCAAAAAAGAAGGATTCAAATTAAAAGATGCTTTACGGAGCGTAGCCATTCCCGAGGCCACCTACCATTACCAGGTAAAGCAATTAAAGAACGAAGACCCAAATCAAGAGTGGAAAGAAATAATCACCAAACTCTTCGATGAGCACGAGGGAAAATACGGCTATCGTCGCATTCACTTAGCGCTTCGAAACCAGGGGTATGTCATCAACCATAAAAAAGTGCAACAGATAATGAATGAATTGGGATTAAAGTGTGAAAAGTTCACTCGGAAATTCCGGTATAAATCGTACAAAGGTACGGTGGGGAAAGTGGCTCAAAACCGATTGAAACGCAGATTCTATACGCCAATCCGGCTCCAAAAACTCGTCACCGATGTGACTGAATTTAAATGTACAGGAAATGAAAAGCTTTATTTGAGCCCGTTCATGGACTAATTCAATGGAGAAATTGTTTCGTTTGGGATTTCCAACCGACCAACTCTCGACCTTGTATTAAAGCCATTGACTGAAGCGTTGGCCACCATACGAACGGAAGCCAAATACCGGACCACCATTCACTCAGATCAAGGCTGGCATTATCAACACAACAAATGGGTGAAAACATTAAAGAAGAATCGAATCTTTCAAAGTATGTCCAGAAAAGCAACCTGTGCCGATAATGCGGCAATGGAGAACTTCTTCGGGATTCTCAAACAAGAAATGTATTATGGAGAAAAACTTGTATCTTATGAAGAACTGAAAAGAAAACTTGAAGTATACGTGGACTATTATAATCATGAACGCGTAAAAGGAAAATTGGTTGGTTTAAGTCCGATCCAATACCGAACTCAAACCAGCCAAACAGCTGCATAATAAAAACTCTAACTTTTAGGGGTCACTACCCAACGGATGTTTTTTTGCACCTCAAAACGCACCCGTTATTATATTTAAAGGCTTCTTATTTTTATCGAACTTTTATGCTGTCACGGAGCATTTCATATATCATTTTTAGTTGAAGTAACTTCGTTTGATTTTCTTCAAAACGCTGTATGATAGCTTTGTTTGCTTGGCCATCAAAATTATGTTCTAACTGATCGACTATTGTTCTATGGCGTTCGCTCAGATTACTAACCGCATAACAATGCTCAAGATGTAAAGTTAATAGTTCTGCTTCGGAAACTAGTTCGTTTTTAATTTGTATTCTCAATGCTTCTTTTTGCCTTTGTTTCTCCCAGAAATTATCCCACCAATCAATATCAAAATCCATTGTCTCACCATCCATATTAAGATTCGTATCGTAGCCATTGGGCAAGTAATTGGTCTGCTCGCTCCAAGTCATCGCTCATTCTCTCCATGTTATATGCAAGGTCTGTAGTATCCTGATGAGTCTCACCCAAAGCTGTCATCAAGCTATCAAAAGTTTGGATATCAAAAAGCATAGGTACTCCTTCTTCTGGAGGTCTAGTGAACTCTTGAAAGTTCCCTTCTACATCTGATGTATTTAATTTATCAAATTGACCACTACCCACTGCATTAAGGTATTTGCTTTTAATATCTCTCATTTTGTTCATGTAAGTATCTAAGAATTCTATTAGAGCCTGTTTAGTTGCTTCTATTTGTTCCTCGCTTTGTTTCATCTCTTGGACATAAACCCTCATTAAACCTTCCTGAATCTTTATTTGAAAATCAGAAACTCCACTATTTTTAAGTGCAAGAGGAGAGGTGGTAAGTTGGGCTTGAATATTTTCATCGTAAAGTACTTCCGGCACAAAATATCCATCTTCATTATATAGTTTCTTTGATAAGTAGTTTGTGATTCCGTGACTTTCGATCCATGGCATACCTGATTTACTAGGATCACTCATGTAATAAACGGAACCTGTTGATTTTTTATAATGTGTGCCTACAACATCGTCAGGAAACGTGTAACTTATTGAGTTGTCTTTATACTCCCCATTATCCACCCTTTTTTGTAGTTCTGGAGTTAGCAAAGAATAGATGTCAGCTGCTGCAAATGTTACTGAGTTTGAGTCGTTAGTAATAGCGAAATACTGTGCTAAACCTCCTCCTAATGAGTGACCTACAAAAGTAATGTTTTTTGCACCAAATTTTTCTACATATTGATCTACTTTATCCTTTGCTTCCGTAAATTGATTTTTATGGATGTAAGTTATTGTACCTGCTTTATGATCCAATTCAGCTTTACCACTTACTAGACTAGCGTCTTGCGAAGGTGTACCCGAATAAACTGTTGTTCCATACCTCTTTTTGGTATAATTGGAATCTCCAAGGATGATCCCTTCCACGTCTTCGGTGACGTCTTTGTCGGCTTCAATTATACTAGCCGGGTTCATAGATTCTTTTTCATATATGATATTGCCGCTCTCAATTTGTGCCTCTCCAGACGCTAACATAGCATCCTGGTATGGTGAACCAACATATTTTGATTTTATTTCTTTCTTTTCTGAAGTGGGCATTTCTGTACCTCGGAAACTAATAACAACTTCTTCTGTATTAACATTTTGTATAACAAAGCCTTGAAGCCCAGTATCAACATCCGTAATCTTATCAATTGTTTTCCAAGTAGAAATTTCTCCGTTCACATTTTTTATTCTTATGATTTTTTTAAAAGGAGAATATGTGGTAAAAGAAATGTAAGCAGCTTCATAATCTCTTAGTTTCATCATTTTTTCCTCCTCAAATTAAAGTTACTATTTCCCAAAAAGAGGTGATATTATGAAAAAAATCCATATTTTTGCTATTGTATTCATTATACTTTTAGGAGGATGCAGTGTGAACTCTAACGATCAAACTCATAATGAAGATTTTGTCGCAAAAGCTGAAGAGAAGGCAGAAAAGTATATAAGAAATAACTATAATGGTGTAGAGACAGTGGAGTTTAGTGATGATCACAGTAGTCCTATGGGGAATTTTGCACTTAGAGGGACGGTTAATGGTAATGCTAAGTTCGAAATGGATGTTGACGATAGTTTATTTATAGGAGGAATTAGTGAAGGAGAAGGATTTCCAGAAATTAAAGAGGAATGTAAAGAGGTCGCTTGTGAAGATTAATTCGCATTAAAGAATTCGTCATTTAACTATCTTAATCATAAATTAGTAAAGCTATTGATGAACTAGAAATGATGCCTAATAATTACTTAAATTCAAACATCTGTAGTTTAAGTTGCAAAAATATGGTATTATATACTAAATTAATAATTAGGGAAGACCCCTTTAATAAATCAGCGGATAAAGTTCTGCTGCTTTCATTAAAGGGGTCTATTTTTGTTGGGAGGGGAAAAGAAAGTGAACCAACAGGATGATAAAAAAATGAAAGAACGTACTAAGAAAACAGAGTTAATTCTAAGTTATCAAGTGACGGGAGAAGCGTACATTGCAACTGATTCAAGCGAATGGAAGCACATTGTATTAATCCATTTTAATCGTATTCAGCGGGGGGATATAACCCTAAATCAACTACTAAGTATAATGAAGCATAAAGGGGTTATTTTTTCCCAGCATGATAGTTTGGTTAAATACCCAGTGAAAGAGTGTCTAGAATATATAGCGAAAATAAGTGACACCACGTTAGAAATGAAGGAATTAGTATAGTGAGCAAGGGACGCAAAATTTTTATTTTATCCATTTTAGTTAGCAGTTTACTATTTTTGCTTTATCAAGCTCTCAGTTCACCAGAAGGCTTACCTAAACCAAATGGAAGTACTAACGAAGTTGTCGCAAAAACAAAGTGATTTGGATTCACAAAAGAAAAAACTTTTATTGAAGCGTGCTTCTAATAATGAGTGGATTAAGGCAAAGGTTGCTAAGCAGGTCGATGCCGATACCGCTGAATTATATGACTTTAGGGGAATAGATCCATCGCAAGAAACTAAAGCCCTTATATCAGATTTAAATTTAATTGGGCGTATTCCAACACGTTTGATCGCAATAGACGGACCGGAAAGCATCAACGTTATTCAACCATACGGAAAAGAAGCGTCCACATTCGCTGCAACTCTTCTTGAAGACAAATCAGTTTTCATCGAAATCGATAATAAGGCAACATATGATAAGTATGGCCGACTCCTTGCTCACTTTTTCACATTAGAAGGCGAAAGCGTGCAAAAAATATTACTTGAACGTGGTTATGCAAGAGTGGCTTATTTACATGATGAGTTCAAATATGTAGATGATTATAAGCAGGCTGAAAAAGTAGCAAAACGTAATAAAATTAAGATTCACTCTATACCTGGGTATGTTACGGATTATGGTTTTGATGTATCCGTTACTAATACATACATAGATGTAGAACATATTGAGGATACAAACTATAATGATCTATTTCAAGCCTTTGAGCTACTTGAAGGCTTGATGGAATAAGGAGACAAAATAATGTTAAATAAGCTATTAGACCTGCCACACAAATATCTTTTCCCGCTTTACTTCTTTTTCTATGTTTTTTCCTTACAGAATATAGTAGACTCTTACATGAATTACTATTACTTGAAATACTTTGATAATATTTTATTGATGTTGCTTGCCGAATTTCTAGTATTAATGGTCATTTATATTGTCATACTTCTTGGTTCGGTTTTATTGGCCTACACTTTAAAACTGATATATAATACCCTATTTAAACATTCCTCAGCATCTAACACCAAATTAAAGAAAGGAAGCGATGAAATCGCCAATTAGATGTTTTGAAAAACTAGACCTTCTTACTCTTATTGAGGAGAAGAAAACAATATTAAGTAATCAAGTGAATGAATATGGGTTTACACATCAATCAACATTAGCAGTCAGTCATGAGCTAGACCAACTTATTTATCGGTATCAAATTAGTTATAGTCATGATCAATCTAGATATTCTATATAAATGCAATCAGTAATCTTAGGGAAATCTAAAGCTGCCCATATTCGGAGGAAAGAGTCGAGGCCAGGAGCGTACTTATTATTTAAAATTTGAGAGAGATTGGTCTTGTTGATATCTGTTTCAGCAACAAGATCCACCTGTCTCATCTTTTTTTCTCGCATAATACTTTTAAAATTGTTCCGTATCAGATAATTAGTATTCTTAGCATCAAGCAAGATGGCCATTATAGAATTAGATTGTTTAGGCTCTTCAAATTGCGATAAAAACTCCCAAATTGCTCCTTTAATAATATCCTCGACTGTAATTGGTGGTTCATTAGTGTTGGATTGTCCCCATTGTAGGTTAATAACACAATCTCTAAGTTTTGAATCAGTAGTTTTACTTACTTCAATTTGATAAACAACTTTATCCATGTATGTTCCTCCTTTTTAATGGTGATACTAATTTTAATTACTATTAGTAAATGAGGTGTTACTAATGATTCGTTATAAACAATCTAAAACCCAAAAATTAAAAAAAGCAGTTGAAAATGGACGTAAATTATAATTAGAACAATTGCAACTTCTATATCGAAAGCTGTGATACTTTAAATGCTTCGCAGCTCCCACACATTGCTCCTACTTTGTAGGGGCCTTTTTGTTGTTCAGTATATGCAAACAACTAAATGAGTATGATGTGAATTATCTTTTTCCTGTTCTCATAGCTTAGAACAAAGAACAATAGGACAGGAGGATATAAGATTATGGAAAAGGTGAAAACGATAAAATTTAATTTGGATAAGGTGGAAGATGAAAAGATCTTAAAGTTTGTCAATGCAAAAGGAAACTTCCAGGCTTACATAAAATCCCTGGTTCATGATGATATGAAAAAGCCTGTAAAGCCAGTTTATACGTCCAGTTATGACGGAATAATTCGTATTAGCATCAGCGAGGAAAACACTTATGAGTAAAAACTTAAATCCTATGTTTTCTAAACCTGTGACTAAGAGAACATCATCATCTGAAAGGGGATCTAGAAAGAAGAGGAGTGACTCAAAGCGCGATATAAAAGTACGTGTTTCTTTAGTAGAAAAATCCGAACTAAAGATAAGAGCACTATCAATCTCGCCGAGTATTACAAGCTATACTTCTACATTAGTAGAAGAAGGTTTATCAAGGGGGTATATAAACTTTTTGCCAGAGCTTGATTATCCTAATGAAAGATTATATGTCCATGTGAAGTTATCGAAAGAACATTACGATAAATTGGTTGTTCTAGCTGCAGAATGGGATTGTAGTATTCGGCGTGCTACTCACCGTATCTTAATAAGTCTTCTAACTGAAAAACGTGGGAGTGTTGCTTAATGGAAAGGGTTTATAGCAGATTGGATTTATTAGAAGAAGAAATGAGTGCATTCGAAGATAATGGATTTATAGATCGTTTTCTCTCTACTTTATTAAAGAGTAGAAAAGTAAGTCTTACACTTAGGTTGCCTTCGTCATCCATTATTAGAGCAAAAGTACTTTGTGAGGACGTTAGTATAATTGGGAATTTAGAAAAGGCATTTACCATTTCTGACTTAATCAGTTTGTTGTATGATCAATTCCTTTTGGAAGTTCGAAACGGAGAGGGGCTTGATCAACTATACAATAGAGTGTTGGTGCGCACCACTTCTTTACCAATAGTAAGAACTGCCACAGGTATATATAAAGACGTAGATAAGAAGCGGATGGGTTGTGTGCCCATTAAGTTAGATCGAAATGAGGCGCTTCGGGGTGAAGTACTCTTGGATGATATGGCTGAGCTTTATCCCGATCATGACTTTAGTTTAGAGAGATTGCTTGAATTGATAACTTATGACTTTATAAATGAAATTCCAAAGAAAACGAATCGTTTAATAGTAAAGCAAGTCTTGCAAAATTGTGAATGTAATTAAAGTTTCCACGAAACCCGATGCTGAAATGTTATAGTTTAATTAGGTAATAATGGATAATAAAACTAGTTTCAATTACTATTTAACGGTAATTGATACTAGTTTTTATGTATTATCTTTAGCATTTTCCTTTAATATTATAAAATAATCAAGTTCATCTTTTTGAAATTAGAAATAAATAAAGGCGGGTGTAATATTTTGGAAAAATTATCTCAGGAGGAATTTGAAAGTATATGGGGAAAAAAACCTATTCTAATAATTGATACTAGTTCTATTTTTGACTTATATAGGGGTGCACCATCAAAGTCAGAAAGTGCTTTAAATCTATTAAAAGAGATATCAAAAGAACAATTATTTATTCCAGCGCAAGTATACCAAGAGTACAATAAAAATAAGCAATTTGTAATAGCCAAGGAATTTAAAAAGATTAATAACGTTAAACAAGATTTGGAAAACATCGTTTTTAACGCAAATAATTCTTTTGAAAAAGTTTTATATGAATATAAAAGGCGGCATTACCCTAATATAAAAGCCCTCGAAGAAGATATTAAAAAACTGACGACAGAAATAAAAAAAATAGCAACTGAATATAAAGACTCTAACCAAGATGAGATCGAGAAAAATAAATTTATGCTTCAAAATGATAAAATTGAGCCTTTTATTAATGAACTTAAAGAAAATGGTTGTATCGGCGCCGGCTTCGCAATTTCTACTTTATTAGATATATACGATGAAGGTGAAAAACGATTTAAATATCAAATCCCCCCTGGATATAAAGACTTAAAAAAAGACCAAAAAGATACTACAAAACGTGAAAAATTTGGTGATTTGATTGTTTGGAAAGAAACTTTAGAAAAAGCTGCAAGTATAGATAATGATGTAATATATTTAACTTCAGATAAAAAAGAATGGACCTCAGACAAAAAAGGAAATAAATTTCCAGATCGTTTATTATTTGAAGAATTTAAGGATTACAGTACACAAAACCTTTATTTTTGGGAACTTAATGATTTAGTAGTTATGCTTTCTAATTATGATCAAGAAGACCATTTATTGAGGAATATGGAACTCAATTACAATGATATATTAGAGTTTATATTCAGTACAAAAGGGTTGTTTTCTATACTAGAAAGTGATGAATTTAAACTGACAAACTATTTAGTCCACAGTGGTGAACTACAAGAATGTGTAAGCAATGTTCTGGCTGATGTAGATATATCAGATTATGATTCCCCAGAAATTAATGATTTTTCGATTGAAGTTTTTGATAGAGAAACAGTAATTGATGGAAATCTTAATGTCTTATTATCTACAACGATATATGAGTCATATGGAGATCAGTATACTCATCAGTCAAGCGCGAAAATAGAATTGTCTGGAAATTTCAGCATTAAATTTGATATTAACTCTGATGAAATCTTAAAGAATGAAACATTCGAACCAAGTTGGATCAAGTTGGATTCACTTCACACAGAATCTGGTGGCTTTGAGATTATTTCTTTCGAGGAAAAAGTAAATGAAGATGATGACCCTTTCTTCTTTGATAGATGCATTGATTGTGGCAAAAGAAATGCTAATTATTCAACAAATGCTGGTGATGCAGTTTGTGAAAAGTGTAGTTCTAGCTATTCTTCTTGTCCATCTTGCGGGAGATTATTTAAGGAACCTTTTTTAAATCCTGTTTGTGCCGATTGTGGTGGTTCTAACGTTGATTAATAGCTGAAAAAATACTTTATTCAAAAGAAATAATAAGATATAATCAAATTGTATTTTATTACATTTATTTCTTTTTGCAACCACACTTTGTGGTTAGCGGTGACAAAATATACAAAAAGCAGCCTTTGGGTTGATTAAGGACACCTTTATGTCTTTTATCATGCTCAGAAGGCTGCTTTTTTTTGCTGGTCTACTGCAGAAGGGAAGAATGTAAAAATTTTGAGAGGGTGTTCTAAATGGGTGGAATTCGAGTGACTAAGTTGTTTTTTCCGAAGGCATTATCAGAAAGAGAGCATTTAAGAATTAGAAAAATCATAGCTAATAAAATGCTTTCCTATGATAAAGATGAAGACGATTGTCTTCTTGAATGCGGATTGATCGAGCGGAAGTCAGACTCTCATCATGTTGTTCCGTGTATTACTGAAGATGGTCATGATTTCTATTATGAACCTGGCACTGCAACGGTCAACTTTTTTTGGTTATCAGAACAGGAATGGTGTGGTAACGATGAAGAGCTATAAAGGGCGATCGGTGTCATTAGGTAGTGTTGTTGATGTTTATAGAAACCTTAATCAAGGTGGCGGTTACAGTATTAGGGATTCAAAAAGTGGATTAGTACTCGCTCATTGTGAATCTGTTTGTCTTAGGGAAGCTGTTTTCAAGGTGTCACAAGCAGGTAGAAATAAAACGTTAGAAATAAGAAGAAAGCGAGTCCATGCTTATATCAGAGGTGTTTTGCATGATGTAGACAACGAGGTCCCTAATGGAATGGAGGTTATATACTATAACCCCTATGAAACGATACGTTTCTTCCATCAAAAGAGCGGGACTTATGTTGATTACGCAGAGGAAGTTCATTGTAGAGGGAAATTTGCTTACGCAAAAACTATTTTATGAATATCAAACTAATTACAACAGGAAATGTAGCGTACCTAAAATACGCTGCATTTTCTTTTGAGGAGGGGTATGTGTGGCAGATGCACAAATGATGTTGGATTGGTCTGAAGTAGACGAAGTAAGGACATATGGTGATTGGATAGTCACTAATAGGGGTGATCAGGCAGTTAGAATTTTATTGGACCGTCATTATAGTCGAGTTACGATTGGTGCTACACAGTTTACTAGACCAGGAGAGAATATCGTCCTCCGAACAGCAGATTGCTCAGCTGTTTTTATAGCATGGAGAACGAAATATAAAAGGAAAGACGGATATGATTGTATTGAAAACACAGCATTTCGTAACGAGTCAATTTATCAAAGTAGTGACCTTATCAAGATGGCGGTCTATGCCATAGTGGATATTTGGGGGAAGTTACCGACTGATGGACTATTAACATATGTTTCACCTAATGCCGTCGAATCACGAAACCCTGGGTATTGCTATGAGAAAGCTGGTTTTATTCGTCAGAGGAAAAGGAGTACTCGAGGATTAATTCCATTCTTAACAAGTGAGAAAGCCTTGGATTTAGTACTAGAAGAGATGGGTGCTGTGCATATACTAAACGCTTGTCAGAGGAACATTGTTGCTGCTCTGGAATCTGGTGAGTACATGGAAGCATATGAATTTCAATCACTGGCAGAACAGCAAATTAATAAATTAAATAGTCTTAAGAAATCAATGAAGCAAATGAAACTAAAAGCATGGAGCTCATTTGAAAAACCATTTACTAAACTTGATTTGGATCTGGTTACGGATCCCTATAATCATTGGATGTTAGATACCACATATTTTGAACGTAAAGGATTAGATTTAAACGCTTGAAGAGAGAAGACTTCCTATCAAAAAAGAGAAGAAGTCTTTTTTTTATATTTGTGAGAATGTTTGACGTAATGAAGAAAAAACTCATTCAACTTATAGAAAAACTAACGAAGAAGGCACCTATTTCGTTAAAAGACTTTATTAAGAAAGCAAATAAAAGTAATGAGCAAATGAAAGTGGATCTCTTCAGACCTTGCTCAATACTCGATTAGAGGAGGACGTAAGATGAAAGATACAGCGACATATACGAAGAGCGGTTTTTCGAAACAGGGATTTAGTTGTTGTGGTAGATATATTTTTTGCAATATGGGAAAAGATGATTGCTACTATGATGGGATTGATGATGATGTAAAGAATCATTGTAATTGCTATCAGAGAAAACATGCTAAGAAGATTGGTGAAAGTGATCATCATGAAAATGAGGAAGGTAGGAAGAGTGTTTATGAATTTAAAACTGAAGAAGTATTACTTGTAAAGGCATGTTTTAATTCTGAGCGTATTAGAATGGGGGAAATTTATCTACTAAAGCAAAAAATGAAATATAGAAGTATGACTCAAGCGTATGTCTATACTCTTGAAAATGTATTTGTTGGAGTACAATCAATTAATAATTTCTTCTTTGTACAATCGATAAATTCTTTAGAAGAAGTAACTAAGATTAATAGGAAGAAGTCAAATAAACTAATAAACGAGAACCATGAAGATGAGGTTATGATTGGAACTGAACAATTGAGCTTATTTTAAAGTGAAACAGACTCGTGTTGGATACGAGTCTGTTTTTTTAGTCCATACATTCACCAGAATTAGGTACTAGTTTTTATAATTCTTTCAATTGACCTTTTCTTAAATGAATCGCATTAATTACTGCTTGGTAATTTGGTTGGTCCAATGAAGATATACATTCCATCAGGTTGAAATATTCATAGCTATTCCACATATTTAATGAGAACTTACCTAATTGAATCATAGAATTTGTCAGGTCATAAGGAATTTCTACAGCTTTAGCCTTCTCATGATCCTCAATATAAATGGGGTCAATTTGGGTTAGAGTATACTTCCACTCCCACTCCCAAATCCAATCCACTGGTGTCTCGAACTCATCTAGCCACTTACTTACATTCTCATAAATCATTGGTATAGAAAGAATATAGCAAGAGGTAAGGTACTCAAGATTAGTAACAGCTTTTGGCCAACGTTCTATTACAGTTTCGAAATTTGAACTATGATTTTCATCGATATAGTACATCCGCTCTCACCTCTCTAATAGATTTAATACTACTAAAATGAATTCTACATAACATTGATGTCACCTGCTATAAAAAAGGGTTTAAACTTTCGTATAAACCTTTGCCTATTCTCATTTTTAATTCAGGAATTGCCAGTAGTAAGACTTAGAGCTATAAATCGGAAAACACCATTGATTTAGTGTGGTTTGTTGATATTAAAGACATATACTTGTATAATATTAAATTAAGAAAGTCCCTTGCACATGTTTAATAGAATAATAGTTGGGAATGCCCCAAAACTGAGATTAGACCATTGGTCTATTTCATGTTTTGGGGCATTTTTTATTTTAAAAAAGGAGCTGGAGGAAATGGGAAAAGCGATTCAATCTCCAAATATCAATTCAGCGAACATAGGAGATGGTATTAAAGCAATTATCAATGGTAAGGAATACGAAGGTGTAGTAGTTAACGTTTACACAAATACGGTTACTGCAGAGTTATTTGAAAAAAGTGTCAGGGCGGACTTAGAAATAGAAACAAATCGAGTGGTGCTTCGTCATGACGAGTACACGATATTTCACCATGAGAATAACCCGGAGCAATCAACATACTTAAACCGAACATGGAACTATAGTTGGAAGAAAAAAACTTCTTGAAGGGGAATAAAAAAATGAAGAAGAAGTTAGTAATGGGGAGTTTAGTATTGGTTCTGCTTTTACTTACGGCTTGTGGTGGAGAACCACAAGAAGAAGAAGGAGCTGCGCCTGAAGCAAAGACAGAGTATCAAAACAAAGTTAAAGGCGCTATAGATAATTCAAATAAATTGTTAGCGGTTTATAATAAGTCAGTCGATCAATTATATACTGAAGAGTTATCTAATGAAGAGTTTGGAAACATGATGCGCACTAATATTGAGAAATCCAACGAGATGGTTAGAAGTATCGACGAGATGACTCCAGATCCTACATTCTTTGAAATCCATCAGGCTGTAATAACCTTAATGAATAATCAACATCAAATGTTTTTAGACGCAGTAGAAATGGCAAATGAGGATAAAATTGAAAAAGATAATTTAAGAAAAGAATACCTTAGTATAAAGACAGAACAACAGAAAATCATAAACGGTCTGAGAACGCTTTAATAAAATCTTCAATTAAGTGTAGCTAATCTAATCCCGCTTCGATATAATAAAAGGGACATGATTCCCATTTCTTATTTATTTTGCAACCTATTATAGGTTAGCGGGTTTTTATTTACTACATAATTAACGGTCTTTGGACTGATTCTTTTACTTGAATTGAAAATTTTCAATTCAAGTATTTATGAGTCGGTTCAAAGGCCGTTTTTTTGTGTTTTATTAAACCTTTTACGAAACTATCCGATAATGTATGAAGAGGATGGATTTCCCAGAAATGAGATCATGATCTAAAACTATTAGGGGGATTTAAGATGAAGAAAATGATGAGTAGTGTACTAGCAGCTGGGATGGTCCTTTCAAGTATTCCTGTATCCGGCGTACAAGCAATGTCTTTAAACGACACCATTGTTCAAGAGAAAGAAGCAAACAATGAGAAAGACTCTGCACAGGTGTTATCTCTTATTGGATCAAATAGTATTGCCAAAGAGGTGACTAATTTTGTAGAAGGAAGTTTTTCTAGTGAAGGTGATGTGGATTGGTATAAGGTAACTTTAGCAGAACCTGGTAAAGTAAATGTTTCTTTCCATCCTGAAGACAAAACAGGAACAATTCCAAAGGATAACTATCCAGATGTTGATATTTTTTCAACACGTTATGATGGCTCTTTTGGAACGGTAGCATATCCTGATGATGCCTCCCAAAGAATCAAAGATTCTGCTGACGGAAATGTGTATTCTTGGTATTCTCATATCAATGATAATGACGTTTTTATTAGAGTTAAAAAGAATGAAGAGGCAGATTCTACTTACAATATGGGAATTGTATATGGCGTGAATAGTCCTTCAGGCGACGCACTTGAACCCAATACAGTTTTTAATAAGACTTGGGATCTCTATGAAAGTGCATTAATTGAGAAGAACACTTGGGTTAATACAAAGTGGAATAACCATTATGACGAAATGGACAACTTCTCCATTGAAGCTAGCTCAAAAGGGAAGTTAACTTACTCTGTTAAGTATGATGAAGAGGAGTATAACTACTGGAAGGAAGCAAATAAAGATTATTATAATACTTATGGAGTTTATGCAGAATTAAAAGATGGAAGTTACGATAAGATTGATGGTGAGGCTGTAATAGGCATTCCAAATCAAACTTATTCAAAGTCTCTTGAAATAGAAAATTCGAATTACACTGGTAAGTTTGTACTCTCACTTAAAAATGGGTTTCTAAAAAATCCTGATTATCAAGTAAAAATGGATTTTGAAGGGGACGTACAAGAACCAGAAAAAGATACCACTCCTCCTAAAGAAGTCAGTGGTCTGGAAGTTAGTTCTTTAACAAAAAATAGTGTCAAATTTAATTTTGCTTTACCTTCAGATTCTGATTTTGATAAGGTCCTTATCTATCGGGATGGAAGTAAGATTTATGAAAGTAACACTGGAACGTTTGAAGATATTGGTCTAACAGCAGAGAAAGGTTATTCTTATAAGTTCGTGACAGTAGATACTACTGGTAATCAGAGCGGTGGAATTTCTAAAAACATCACAACTTTACCTGAACCAGTAGAAGTAGACACAACAGCTCCTAGTGAGATCTCGGATATCCTTGTAAATGAATTATCCCATGAGAGAGTAACCTTTGACTATACTCTTCCAACTGATAAAGATTTTGATAAGGTGGTTATTTATCGAGACGGAAAGCAAATTGCTGAAACTCAAACCAATTCATTTACTGATATAGAACTTAAAGAAGATACATCTTATTCTTATAAATTTACTACAGTAGATGAAACTGGAAACAGCAGTGAGGGAAGTATTAAATCAATTACAACTAAAGAAAAACCATCCATTCCTCAACCTGAACCAACTGAACTTGAATATAAGCGGATTTCCGGTGATGATCGATATGAAACTTCTAAAGCTTTCTCACAAGAAATTCCTGCTCATTCTCTTGATACTGTTCTTTTGGCCTCTGGATCTGACTTTCCGGATGCACTTACAGGTGGAGTTCTAAATAATAAAATGAATGGTATTGTCTTACTCGTTCGTGATAACCAGGCTGTAATTAATGAACAACTAAAAGAGGCAAAGCGTGTCTTAAAAGATAATGGAAAGGTGGTCCTGTTGGGAGGAGATGCAGCAGTTTCTCCAAAGATTGAAAAGGCCTTCGCAAAAGAGTTTGAAACCGAGCGTCTTGGCGGAAAAACTCGATTCCAAACAGCTTTGAAAATTGCTGATAAAGTCAATGAGAACCCTGAAGAAATAGTCTTAACGTATGGTATGGATTTTGCAGATGCACTTAGCGTGGTCCCTTATGCTACTAAGAAGGAAATTCCTATCATGCTCAATACAAAAGGTGATAAGCTCCAAGAAGATGTAGCAAGCTATATCTCATCAAAGAAAAATACTTTGAAAAAAGTAACGATCATCGGTGGTACCGGGGTAGTTTCAACTTCTGTTGAAAAAGAGCTCACTAAGCTAGGAATCAAGACGATTGATCGTATCTCTGGTGAAAACCGTTATATCACATCTCTTGAAATTGCTAAGAAGCTATACCCTGAAACGAGATCTATTGCTTTAACGAACGCTTTTAGCTTTGCAGATGCATTAAGTGGCTCTCGCTTTGCGTTTGATCACAATCTTCCAGTTCTACTTACAGCTGAAGATGAAGTCGAAGATGAAGTGGTTAATCACTTTAAAGGAAATGTAGAGTCAGTATATCTATATGGCGGTAAAAGCGTGGTTTCTGAATCAATTAAAGAACAATTAAAAAAGTAACAAAAAAGCAACTTCTATTTTTATAGGAGTTGCTTTTTATTTCGGTGAAATGTTTCCACAATTTTCTTGCTGTGATATAATACTAGTGTAAAAGTTTAATAGACAGGGATGCCCCCTAAACGATTCATTCTTACTGATTTAGTAAGGATGGCTCTGTTTAGGGGGCTTTTTGTGTTCAGGAGGTGACTTCTTTGATATGGATATATAGACAAGTAGGTGCAAGGGATGGTTAGAAAAATAGCAATCTACTGTCTAGTATTTCTTCTTATAAATTTAATTAGCATTCAATTTATTGAGAATGCATATGCAGAAAGGGTTCATGGAAAAGGGGCTATCAACGTTGGTGCAGATTATTATCGTTCTTACAATTATCCTGATTCGACCGTAAAAGTCCCTTTGGGTAACTCCTGGATCTATGATCGGGTATATGACGCTCCAATTGAAAAAGGTATGGTACTAACGAATTACAGACTTTACTTTGGAGACGGTCGAGACATAGTAGCAATAAATAACCAAACCGGAACAGATCTTGTCACTTCATCTTATAAAGTTGGTAACCCGTTTATTAAAAGTTTTCCAAGTTCTTATGGAGACGTAACAAGTGCTGTAGAGGGGTATAGAGAAAATTCTTCAAGTGTAGGAAATTCTTTGTTCTTTGGTACCTCAAACGGAAAAATAGGTAAATTGACGGGTTATGGATTAGATGATGCCCAAGATGATCAAGAGATACAATTCAGCGGGACTATGAACAGTGAGCCAATAAATCATTTTGGTTATGTTAGTAGTGGTGATTATTTAGCAGCTGCATCAGAGACTCTGATTCGAATGATTGATACAAATAGTATGTCTCTCAAATGGACCGGAGGTATTGATAGCGGAGGAACTATATCTGGAATGACTGCGATATCAAGTAGCGACCTTTTAGTCACAACAGATCATGGTTTTGATAAAGGTTATGGATATATATACGATCATGCAATTCGTAATAGCGGGTATGGTATTAAGCCAACCAAAACTATCAACTACTTTGCAGGTATACCAAGAGCTCCTACATTCGATCGAGAGAGTAATTTAATATACTCAGTCGATAAAGAAGGTAGAATTTATCAACATGATACAGCTGGTGAGTTAGTTAACATAGCCTACGTGGGTGATGCTCCTACTAGAGGATATGAATCTATTGGCGGATCTGCAATCGATGAAAATTACGTTTATGCCAGTACCCTTAAGTCCTCTGTTTCAAGTTCTTATGGAACGATTAGTAGGCATAGTAAAAGCGATATCGATTCAAAGAAAACATATGTCCATAACGCTCCAGTTACAACTACTCCTATATTACTAAGTGGTTTACTCTATTTTGGGGATGCTAATGGACGTGTTTATGCTTTGGATCCTAGCACGATGGAAAAAGTTGAATGGTACCTTGATGAAACCATGATGACACCGAGAGATTACTTTGATATTGGTGCCAGTGTAATAACTTTAATTGGTGCAGATAATCACTTAATTGCTGCAAACAATGATAAGATAGCTGGATTTAAGGGACGACCTGATTTTTACATCGCTGATCAAAGTGTCAATAATGATGTTGCTCAAGGAGCACGTGTCAACTTTTATTCAGATACAATGCCTAGCATTTCACTACGTAGTGAAATTGGTAACGCTGGAACATTCGATTATGATATTTACACTGATTTCAACGGTACTAACTCACAGCAATCGAAATTTGAAATAACTAATAAGGATTCTAATACATCAATACCTTTATTTAACGAAACATATTCAAATAATGCAGGTTCAGATTATTCGGATGAACTAATGCCTCAAGACAAAACAAAGTTCCAAGTTCCAGTTAACCGATCTTTTAATATATCTAATTCTTTTATTCCTGATTCAGAAGGTCAGTTTAACTTTAAAACAACCGCTGATGTGGGGGATATTCAAAAAGAGTTTGATAACTTCGGAGCAAATGAAAAAATTTCTAATTTCGACGTTGTTGACATGCGTCATCCTACCGCTCTTGCAAAATACTCTGTGATAAACCGAGGCGATACTAATGAATTTAACCTTTCTATCACTCAAAAGTACAGCCAGCGTTCTTATGTTTTCGAAGTAAGATACCCAAATGGTTCAGATGCAATGTATAAGAGCGGTAATGGTACACCGCCGAGTATCCTTGCTATGGAAATTTCTGATAACGCGCCAAGGGGAAACTACGAATATAGATTAAAACTAATGAATAAGTTCAATGAATGGTTGTATAGTCCGTGGAAGAGTTTTGATGTTGTCAATATTCCACCAAATGCGGGTTTTACTACTAATAAAATGTCTTTTGTTCGTGGGGAGAATGTTCAAATCACAAGTACCGCTTCAGACCCGGATGGTGATTCGCTAACCCATTCTTATGTTATTACATCACCTAGCGGTATAAAGAGCTATTCAAGTAGTATCAATCCTTCTTTCAAAGTCACTGAATTGGGGAGATATTCAATTTCTCAAACGGTGAATGATGGAGCTGGCGGAACTGATTCCTACTCAAGTAGCATAAACGTATTAAATAGAGCACCTAATGCTGGATTTAACACTGACAAGTCAACTTATTATGATGACCAATCAATCAGAGTTACTAGTACCGCTTCAGATCCCGATGGTGATTCGTTAGCTCATACGTACACAGTGACTCGTCCAGATGGCAGTAAATATAATACGACTCAAACAAATCCAACTATTTCTTCTCTTCAAAAGGGGACTTACACCATTAGACAAGTTGTAAGTGATGGTAATGGTGGGAGTGACGCATTTTCAAAATCAGTTACAGTTCTTAACAGGGGACCACAAGCAGGTTTTATTACAAATAAACCATCTTATTACAATGATGAAACAATTAAAGTAACCAGTACTGCGACTGACCCAGATGGTGATTCATTAACACATACGTATACAATTACTCGTCCTGACGGAACGAAATATACTACCAATACTACGAATCCGTCTATTACTTCTTTACAAAAAGGGACTTACACGATCAAACAAGTAGTAAACGATGGGAACGGTGGTAGTGATACTGTTACGAAGACGGTTAAAGTTGTAAACAGAGGTCCAAAAGCAGGTTTTAATACGGACAAACCATCGTATTATAATGAGCAATCGATCAAAATTACTAGCACTGCTACTGATCCAGATGGAGATGCGCTAACACATACGTATACGATTACTCGTCCAGATGGTAGTAAGTATTCAACTAACACAGTTAATCCAACTATTTCAAATCCACTTCAAAAAGGAAAGTATACCATTCATCAAGTTGTAACTGATGGTAATGGTGAAAGTGATTCGGTCACTAAATCAGTGGATGTAGGTAATAGAGGTCCAAAAGCGGGCTTTACGACTAATAAAACAGATTACCTAAATAATGAGAAAGTCTACGTGACGAGTACAGCAACCGATCCAGATGGTGACCCTCTAACGTATCTTTACAAAATCACTAGACCGAATGGAACAACTTTTACTTTAACTAATGAAAATCCTAATTTCGGCTCTCTTGTACCAGGTACTTACAAGATTGAGCAAACCGTAAAAGATACTTCTGGTGCAACGGATTACTTTGCTCGAACTGTTTCTGTAACATCTGCTAATAGACCTCCAACAGCAGGTTTTAACTTTGATAAATCAAAATATTATAAAGGAGAATCGATCCGGATTACATCAACGGCAACTGATCCAGACGGTGATTCTCTAAATCACGTTTATCAAATCACGCGACCTGATGGCAGTAAGTTTACTAGTAATCAAATAAATCCATCTTTCACTGCAACACAAACTGGTACTTATATTGTGAGGCAAACAGTTACAGACCCATCAGGTTTATCAGATTCAATGACAAAATCACAATGGGTACAAACGCTTCCTACTCCAGGTTTTTCAACTAATAAGGCTTCTTTTTATAGAGGGGAAACCGTACGAGTAACAACTAGCGCTTTTGATGAAGATGGCGGTACAGTTAATCATGTTTACGAGGTAACTGCACCAAATGGGCAAAAGTCCACTTACACTTCTGCTAATCCTACATTCTCTGTAAATCAACTCGGCAAGTATACAATTAAGCAGACTGTAACAGATGACGAAGGAGATAAGGCAAACACATCAATAGAAATCACTGTATTGAATCGTGGACCAGCTGCAGGTTTTAGCCTTAATAAATCAAAATACTATAAGGGTGAAACAATCGCGATAACATCTTCTGCTTTTGATGCAGATGGAGACCCATTGAGCTATTCCTATGACATAACGAAACCAAATGGACAAACCATCACATCAAGTCTTATAAATCCATCTTTCATCGCTAATGTATCTGGCACATATACCATTAAACAAACAGTAACGGACCCATATGGGTTAAAAGATTCTGTCACTCATACACAATGGGTGCAGACGCTTCCAACCCCAGGATTTGACACGGACAAAACATCTTATGTTAGAGGGGATACAATGAAAATAACCTCGAGTGCATTTGATGAAGATGGAGGGAATTTAACTTATCGTTATGAAGTTGTTGCTCCAAATGGTTCAAAACAAACTTCAACAGCTGAAAATCCTTCCTTCACAGTAACTCAGCTTGGAGAGTATATAATCAAGCAGAACGTAACAGATGATGAAGGAGATCAAGCTTCTATTTCTAAAAAGGTAAATGTACTTAATCAACCACCAAAAGCAGGATTTAAGCTTGATAAGGTTAAGTACTATAAAAATGAAACGATCAACATTCGTTCTACAGCAACCGATCCGGATGGAGATGTATTAACTTATAACTATGAAATAACCCGACCGAACGGAACTAAGTTCAATTCATCCGCTGTTAACCCAAGCTTTAAGGCAACGGAAACTGGCACATATACCATTAAGCAAGTAGTTAGAGATCCACAGGGGGCTTCTGATACATTTTCGAAATCTCAATGGGTGCAAACTCTCCCTACACCTGGATTCCTAACAGATAAAGGAATTTATGTACGCGGAGAAACGGTTGAAGTAACCAATAAAGCGTTTGATGAAGATGGCGGTCCAGTTATCGTTTCTTATGAAATAACTGCTCCTGACAAGACGAAGAAGACTTATAATGAACCAAATCCAGCCTTTGAGGTCGAGCAAAATGGTGATTATATCATTAAACAAACAGTGACCGATGATGAAGGTGATCATGCTACTGTTACTAAAAAAATCAACGTTGTTAACCAACCACCAGAGGCAGGGTTTGAAACAGACGCTACAGAGTATTTCATTGGTGATACAGTGAAGGTGACAAGTACTGCTACCGATCCGGATAAAGACCCGTTAACGTTTAAATATGTGGTCACTAAGCCAAATGGCAACACATTCACTAAAACAACAAAAGATTTCACCTTTAAAACTGATCAACTTGGTGAGTACATGATTAAACAAACTGTCACAGACACATTTGATGCAACCGATACTGAAACGAAAAAAGTATTGGTAAAAGATCTCATAATTACTGGTACAGTAAAGCATACAGACAAGTGGAATGAGAAACATGCTGCACTTGGTAACGCGCCAAACGAATTTTACTCTGGTGAAACATTTATGTTAGACGCAGAAATTACTAACTATCCCGCTAATTATGTGAGAGTGAAATTTGAAGGGAAGCAAGTGAGCGGTAATAATATGCTTCTATTCGCTAACCTCGCTCAGCAGTCTGGAGAACTATATACAGGAGAAATATACGAACCTGAAATGTCAGAACCAGATACAATGCTTGCTGGTGGTGTAGTGAATTTTGATTTTGAGGTAGAGTATATTAACGGAACGGTCAGAACAACCACTGTACCAGTAATAGTAATAGGTTCGGCATTTGATGCGCTTCAAATGCATCAAAGCCATTAGAGATTATTATAGTTGGAGCCAGATTAGCTGGCTCCTGTTTAATAGGAGGAAACTAACTTGATTAAGGAAAATGATATTAACACTAAAAGGGAAATAGCTTATTGGACATTCTTTTTAAAGGTAAACGGAAAAGAGGTATCCTATGAATACTTAGAAAGTCATAACCACATTTGCCCTACGTGTAGAAAGGAAATGAAAGAGAAGGGAAACTTTTTTGCTACGCTAAATCCAAATGACCTTACCAAAGGCGCTATTGCCCGCCAATGCCTTAAATGTACTGTAGAAAATGAAAAGAAAATGATGAAGGCTAAAAAAAGAAAAACAAGAAATTTAAATGATAGCAACACTGCTTTTATGGAGAGATACATTTGGAACAAAATATCATAACTTCTCCGTACTTTGTATTGCCCTCACTCTATCTCACGATAATAGAAAGAGTGGGGGCATTCTTAATTATTTCAACTATTAAAAGGAGGTCATATGCTTGGATAAACAATCAATCTTAAAAATCGCCAAGAGTGAGTTGCTGCTTGTAGTGGAAAGTTGACTGACAATGGTAAACTATCCGCTAAGGAGGTTGACTATGAATAAAGAAAAGAAAAAATTCTTAATGAGTATCTTCTTTTTGTTTATCACGGTCTTATTCATTTTGGGTGCCAGTATCAGCTATATTTACCAGACAGATCTCATCACCTTTTACTTCACATTGAAAGACTTTAGCCGTCCAAGCAACAGCGATCTTATGGCTGGTCCATCAATAGGTGATACAAGAGCTCTCATATGGATATTTGTCATACTAACGTTTCCGCTATGCATCATATTAGGATTTGAAAAAATCGCTCGATCAAAATAAATCATTAATCGAAAGGAGGATGATCCGCATCTTTTCAAAAGAGACTTTGCCAGAATTCATCGTTAAAGATGAAGAATAAGCTTCTAGCCTTCTTAGACAAGCTAAAGAGCTCATGAACTATAATATTACTAAATAATGACTTTATGATGAGGGCTAAATGGGTGAGCTCTCAGCTTTTTTATTGTAAAAGAGATAAAATTCCCATTTTTGTATCCATTTTCAAATCCTTTGTTTTACAATAGATATACAAATACATAATGCCAACTATGAAAGGAGCGTGTTAATGAGTCATTATAATGAAACAGGAGAGAATGCCATTGTAGAGCTTGAAGGTGTACATGTGCATCTATCGTTAGCTGAAGAATGTCTTACTAGCCCAGAAGCATTAAGAGAAATCAGAAGATTAAAAAGTGATATTTTGAAATTAATGAAGGATATACCCAGGTACGAAGGTGATTCAATAAAAGCTGTGCGTAAATACCCCTTAAAGAGCACTGGATCATCATTTAAGCCTCGATCAACCATACATAACATCACCGGATCAAAGGCTCCTCTAATTGAACAGAGGGGCAACAAAGACAAATATTAATTAGGAGATGAATTTAGATGACTAATAAACAGGTTCTCAATACTAGAATTACAACAGGTTTACCATCCGAGGATAATATAGAACTAGATATTCAAGTAAAAGGGAAGGCAGATAACGATACTGAGTTAATCGTAAATGCTATTGAAAAACTTATTTCCACGATAGACGTAAAACACGCCTGTAACGAAGACGGTACTTTGTTTGAAAGATATATGGACCGAATTTTATTATATCTTGCAGATAGTTATGGATATGAAGGTTGGTACGATTTGTATGAAGATTTAGAAAGCACTTATAACCCTCAAGCAGATACTGATGAATATACCGTGGCATCAAAACTAACGGTTTTAAGAGCGGTTATCCATCAAATTGAAGAAAAACAACGTCTCACTAAATAATAGCTTTTGAAGTATACCAAACCTAAGTAAAAAGAGATACAATGAGGGTGTATAGCTTTTTACTTATATTTTGTTTTTGCAATCTCTTTAGAGATTAGCTGAATATTTATCAAACTAGCGATCTTTGGATCGACGATACTCTATACTTTATTCAAGTATGGTTAAAAGTCGTCTCCTAGATCGTTTTTTGTTTGTAAACGTTAGGAGGGAGCACCAGGTAGTTAAAGAAACAAGTTAATTAAATGGCATTAAAAAAGCGGAGGTGTACGTAATTGGCGCAGGAAGATAAGTATTATCATAGTAGGTTGCTTGCCCTTAGTTATGTGTTTGATCGCCCGATAGAGCAACTTAAAAACAGTTATATTGACGAGAAATATTCGAATTGGATAATTTGGTTGTTACTTAGTCCGATTCGAGACATACCTAAAATTAAGTCGGTAAGTACTGGAGTGAAAAGCTTATTTAATCTATCATTGATCCCTATTTTAAGTGCAGCAACGGTGCCTATTTATCTTAATATACCTGGCATTCATACATCCTTGGATATTGTGATCGGTTACTTATTGGGTTATCTATTTACACTATTTTTCTATTATAGAAAAATACTTCAGTTTGATAGTGGTCATTTTCACACTGGGGCTTATAGGAAATTTAGAAATCAAGAATATCAACTTTTTAGAGCTGCTTTTCTTGATGATAAGAACGATTTTTACTTTAAGGGCCTTTATGATTATCTCGATGCGATTTTGCAAAGAGGAGAGAATTTCGATTCGCTTATTACTACAGTGGATACGCGCTTGGACAATTATCTCCAAAATGAAAGAGTCGATTACAAGAAGCAAGTTGGTATATTAGAGGATAAGTTAAATCAAACTGAACAATCGGTTAGAGAACTGACAGATGGCTATGAGGCAGTGATTGATGAATTAATTGATGATAGAGATCAATTAATGGAGGGTGCAGTTTATGTGATACAGTTGATTAAAGATATCAACATTTTACTTTACCGTATCAAAAACAAGTTATTCTCTACTAAAGATTTGAACCTGGTATCTGGGTTTACCTTATACGAAAAAGATGGGGAAGTAATGCGACGAATAGAAGACGTAGGTACTACTGGTATTTCTCCAGAAAAAATCCCTTTAGATTCTAAGAGATATAGTGAGTGGGGCGTACTTAAGGTTATAAATGAAGATCTAAAAACTCCTTTTGTGAATGATCCTTATTCAAATCATTCAATCGTATCTTATCAAATGAAAATGGACTATGGGAAACGATGGGTATTCAATTTTCATTTTGATAAGAGTGATTTGAAAAGCTATCATCTTTTAATAAACGATGATATAATTGAGTCAAGAGAGATATATAGATTGATTCATGCTCTCTGCTTATTATCACAAGATAATCAATTATTTCCAAAGGAGGCGGCTAATAAATGAGCGAAAAAAATGGAATAATCGTATTCAAGACTCAATCAGAGATTAATGCCGACCGACGAAGGAAGACTGATGAGAAGTTAAAAGCTTTGAGATCACGCGTTGAGGAAATTAAACGAGACATCCATAATAATACTAAAGAAAAGTCACCGGTCTAACTGGTGGCTTTTTTTAGTGTTTCTTTAAACCATCTAACAGATCCTTACGTTGTTTCTTTAATTTTTCAGCTCGACTTTTAAATTCCTTTGTACGCTTTGCTAAACGTTCATCTCTACCTTCTAGCTTTAATGCTTTTCCCTTTGAGTTAAAGTTTATTAAGTCACCCATACTTCTCCCTCCTACTAAATCAATTAATGCCCACTTTTTATAAAAAAACACGTGCCTTTTAAATATGTACTATGATTTGATACTAATAATGTGAAAAAGTCGTAAAAAAAGGAGAGGTTTTCGCCGAACACAAAATTTCAATCTCTTGAAAAGGGAACTCCAGTTCGGTATGATGTGATTGAAGAGTGAATATGGAGGGCGGTAAACTGTATGATACAAAAGGTAAATCCTGAATACAACATACTTTCAAAAGTATATTCAGCAATGGAAAATGTAGAGAAGTTAGAAATAACATACAAAAATTCTAAGGGTCAAATATGCCTCATTGAGGGGTACATACACTATATTGATTTCAAACCCAAAGAACTTCGATTAATCGATTTAAATGATAAATTACATTATATAGGATGGTTAAGCATTATGAAGATTATTAATAAAACTAGTTTAACTTACCTACCATAGCATTGTATAAAATAATTTGGTGAGGTGAATGGTTAAATGAAAGATATTGAAGTGATGAGAGTACCTGGAGAGTCATGTCACTATTGTGGAAAGGTAGTGGGGAAGGATATCGATGCAGTGGGGAGATTATATGACTGGATAGATCCAGACCACTTGAGGCATTCGAATCTTTATTGTAGAGAACATTTTGTTATGGTGCGGAAATTTCAAGAAGAATCAAAGGCGCGGTTTTTAGAATGCTATCAATCTTCCGAGAGCCGGGCACAACTACCAGAAAAGTCTTTTGAATTATACAACAGGCTGAGTAAATCTTGATGTCAGTATATACTTTTGTATAATTTTCATTTGCACCAAAGTATAAACTAAGGATGTAAATTGCAACAAAACTCTAAACGCAACTCATTGTATATATTAAAAATCATTTCTACTATGTAATTATTAAAATGATACAATGAGGTAGAAGTTATATAATATAGATTTTATACTTTTATGTGCATCGATAAACATGTATGTTCTTACATCAAATAACTTCATAAAATATGAATTTGGTGAAGTTTAATGAAGGAACAAGAACATAAGTTTGATATAATGTTAATAGATATTTAGGAGGTGGTACATTGACTACCCAAAAAAACAAGTTAACTTTTGGAAAAATAGCGGTCTCTTTTAGTGCTTCTATAATCACCGCATTATTGGTAATTTATTTTTTAAAGACCAAAGTTAAAACAATTTACATTCCTTTTGTAGATATTACTATTACGCAATATCACATAGGAATTGGTGCAATTATTTTAATCATCTTATTTATAGGAAGTATTCTTTTTAAAGAGAAAATTTTATTGAATATTTTAGATGCACATATCAATATTCTATTTACTAGCATAGCAGCTCTAGCTTATTTAATACTATCTATTGTCCTTCTTACTATAAGTAATGAGCTGGTTAATGAATTTTATTATACTATTTTAATTTATTTCTTTTTAAGTACCTTAATAGTTTTTCCAATCAATATCAAACTACGCCAGTTAAATATAGGAACTGAAAGATATCATAAGATACTTAATTTCATATTATTTTATTCCTCAACTGTTCTTGTTACTGCCGCCTTTGTTGCACCAGACTTTCAAGGTAGAATAGGTTATCTCGTTCTAATACTTGCAGTTCCAATACTAAGTAATAGCTATTATAATTCGTTTTATTCTAAGATTACAAAATGATGTTATTTCACTTCATATAGAATGATTTTTATGAAGTTATTTCGACAATAATCGACACATTTATTATACGGAGGGTCTTCTATGCACAAAACAACTTCAGAACGCGATCGAGAATATCTACATAATCACATGAGAGCGTTGCCTTACTATGTTCAAAAATTCATTAGATATAAAGAGCGTAAGTTATCGCCTTCTACCCTCCGTGGTTATTCACTTGATTTTGAAATTTTTTTCAAATGGTTGCTAGCATTTAATGATAACAAATGGATTTCTATTGATAAAATCCCCCTCTCTGCTCTTGAAAAGCTTAGGGTCGATGATATAGAAGAAGATTTCTTGTACTTTCTTTCTATAAAAAATGAGGAAGAAAAAAAGAAGATAAATAAAAAAGCTACCATAAACAGAAAGCTTTCAGCACTAAAGTCACTCTTCTACTACTTAGGAAATATCGCTGAAGATGAAAATCTTAACCCCCTCCTCTACCGTAATGTCATGGCAAAAATTGAGCTGGAGGATCTGAAGCTTGATAAAGAAACTCTAGCCCAACAAATTAGCAGCAAGATCTTACTCCGTGATGAAATAGACGATTTTAGAGCTTATGTCGCTGGTGGATATGAGAATAATATTACTAATAAGCTTGCATTAAGAAGATATAAGCAAAACAAAGAGCGGGACACCGCGATCATATCCCTCATACTTAGTTCTGGTTTAAGAATTAATGAGGTTGCAAATATTACTCTTTCAAATCTAAATATGGTGGACGGAAATGTAGAAGTAATAAGAAAAGGTGAAAAAGAGCGTATCGTTAGCTTCTCTAGCATTGCATCTAATGACCTATGTGAGTATTTAAGAGTTAGAAAATCAAGATATAAGGCAACTAAGAAGCAAGATTATTTGTTTCTAACTCTCCAACAAACCAAAGAAGGATCACCCATGACCAAACGAGCTATGCAGTTAATGATTGAAAAATATTCTAAAGCTTTTGGTAAGCCAAAAATTAAAGCTCACGGTCTAAGACATTCTTTTGCCACGCGATTCTACCAGGAAACTAATAACATCGCTCAACTTAAAAAAATATTAGGGCATGAATCAATCGAGACTACTATGATTTATACTCATGTGTTTAACACCGAGATTAAAGATGCGATTGAAATGGTGGATCGACAAGAAAATTAGTGACAGGAGGAATATATATGGTAGGACAAACCGAGTTCAATACCCCTATTTTCATGACATTTTCTGTTATGGCTTCTTTCAATACAGGAAATAAGCGCCTTTAAAACTTCAAAGAAGCTATACATTAAACTGGTTGATTTACTTAAGGGAAATTCAGAATCTAAAGTTCACCAGGATATTAACCAAATAAATGACCTAATAAACCAGGTAGAGGAAAGAGTACCAGGATACAAGAGCAAGGAATTAATGGATGCGCGAATATTACTGGAAAAGTTAAGTATAAATAAATGAGGAAAAAAGATAATAAGTAGCATTTATTCTATTAATTTTAAGCTATTGTTGATAATGGAACTAAAATAGTGGAAACTCATTTGAGTTTCCACTAAGCTATTCAACAATCGCTTCGAGATAATAGAGGATCATTTTACCCCACTAATAAATTCTTCAATGATGTAATTATACAAAGCTGGTTTATCAATATTAGCAGTGTGCCCGGCATTTGGAATAAGCCCGACATTTAGATTTGGATTTTCACTCTTTACATATGAAGTAGCCTTAACCTCGTGCTGTTCTTGATCACCATTTAATAGCAGTGTAGGTACTTTTAAAGAGGATAATCCTACATTTGTTACAGTTGGATATTTAAAGGTCATCGAATGAAGGACAGTTCTTAATGTTTTGTTCCATTTACTACCGTGAACAGCTTCGAAATATGAGGCTGTCTCTTTATCATTGTTATCAATATTTAGAAAATGATTATACTGATTCTCCATTATTCCTTCAAGTTCTTTAGGAATAAAAGGAGAATAGCCAGTCAGCATAATTCCTTTAACTAAGTTAGGTTTTTCCATTGCAGTATGTATGGCTAGCGAAGCTCCTAATGACAAGCCTATTAAATAGCCTTCACCATTTGCTTCTAAATACTGAATTAACCATTCTAAAGTATCTTTAAAATACTCTTCTTGACTAGAACATTCATTTTCACCGTGACCTGGTAGATCCACTGCATCAACTACATATTGCTTACCAATGAGAAATTTGTTCTTTAAAATGCAACTTGCCAGTTCCCATAAAACCGTGAAGCATATATATCTTTTCCAATATTAAATCCCCCAATTTCTTTCCCTGATTTTTGAATGCTAATTTCCATTGCTTTAATACCAATTATTTCAAACTAGTGCGAACAACTCAATCTTTTATTCACATTAAAGGGAGCCTATCTTATTACAGATAAGTAACGAGACTATCATTCGAGGAACCTTCAAGATGAATCGGTAAACCAACCCTCAATAGACCTGCATTGATCAAAAGCTTAGTACTTGGGCTATAATAATAAAATTTATGTCACGATGACCTTTAAGGAAGTTCAAGCTATGCTTTATATCTTGGAGTGTGCTTATTGTTTGTGGTCCCTCTATAAGATGGTTGAAATGGTGATACTGAACCGTAAGTTGAAAAGTAACAGCAAGTATCATCAATAGCAAAGCTAAACTAAATAATTGAATCTCCGAAAAGAACTTAAGGATGAGACCAATGGACAGGAACTAGTATCGAAACGCCTCGTTGTAAAGAATCTAAAAGCGCATTTACTTCTTTTAACTTCGATTTAGATAGTAATTCAGGTAGTATTACTCGTTAACACAGTTCTGAAAAACATTAACAATGAATGATTGGTTAATTCCATAGTTAACCAAATGAGTTCTATGTAAAATACCACCGTCAAAATCTCCTTAATTAGAATTAGTCTTTCTATCTCAATTTTATCAGCGTAAAATAAAGGTTGTCCCCATTGAAAATATTTACATTATTCCACAACTTTAGAATGGATTTCATTGTCACCAGACTCTCTAAGCTTTAACGGCGAATCTGATTATTGTGATAAGATGTAATCTATTTTATACTCACTCCATAGATCATGACAGACGATAATATTCATTGAATCAATCGATTTATTGAATGCCAGGAGGCCTTTATGGAAACGAAACAGTTAATCACATTCAAAACTGCTGCTGAATACTTAAATTTCACAAAGACAGCCAAAATCCTAAAGTTTGCTCAATCGAGTGTGACTGCCCAAATTAAAGCTTTAGAAAATGAATTAGATTCTCCGTTATTTGAACGCTTAGGAAAAAGACTCTACTTAACAGAGACTGGCCGCCAGTTTAAGAAATACGCTGATCAAATATTAGCTTTAACAGAAGAAGCACAGCAGGTGACCAGAGGGTTGGAAGAGCCTTCTGGCACCTTAGTGATCGGTGCACAAGAGAGTCAATGCACCTATCGACTGCCTACAATATTGAAAGCATTCAAAGATCAGTTTCCTCAAGTCAAACTAATATTTAAACCTGCACATTCGGATGATTTGGCCAAAGAAAAATTAATGGATGGGACTTTAGATATTGCTTTCATCATGGATGTATCCAAGCCAAAGGATCCGTTAAATGTAGAGACTCTTCTGCAAGACAATATGAAATTAGTCGCAGCACCCGATCACCCATTACATAGTAAAAATGAAATTACTCCAAAGGATCTCGAAGATGAAACGCTTCTTTTGACTGAAACCGGCTGCTCTTACCGAACCATTTTAGAGAAATCGCTCATAGAGGCTGATGTGCACCCTACTAATAAATTTGAGTTTGTTAGCATTGAAGCGATTAAGCAATGTGTAATAGCTGGTCTAGGAGTAGCCATTCTCCCTGAAATGGTAGTAGAAAAAGATATTCAAGAAGGAAGCATAAAAGAAATGTATTGGACTGCTGATACACCTGTCTTCTATACTCAAATCGCTTGGCACAAAGATAAGTTTATGACCATACCATTAGAAGCCTTCATTGATTTAACACGAAAAATTCTGCAAACCTCATAGTTTATAGAAAAGGATGTTAACCACCCATGGCTAACATCCTTTTTTCCAACTGTTCTCTTAATCAAAATATCCGATTGGTTTAATCATTATAATCTGTTTTACTGATTCTGATCCTTCGTTTAGCATTTGAAATAACATATAACTTAATGAGGTGAAGGAATGGTATTCAAGAAGTCGTTTATTATGTTTTTTCTTGCTGATATCGTGTCAGGTTTCGGAGTAGGAATGAGTACGATCGGAGCAAATTGGTATTTACTAGACAAAACTGGGTCGGCTACAGCTGTTGGAGTGATGCTGACTCTAAATGTCGTTGCGGGATTTTTAGTCTCTCCATTGACAGGGATCATTACCGATAAGTTTAACCGGAAAAATGTCATCCAAGGAACTTTTATTGTAAGAGCCGTATTAATCGGGATATTAACTGCACTATTTATTAAAGACGGATTCTCCATTCATTACATATATGCATTTGCTATTGTCAACGGGATTGGATGGAGTATCTATATGTCAGCATCAAGAAGTTTGATCCAAGAATTACTAACGGAAAAGGAACTCTCTAAAGGGAATTCGCTAATTGAGATCAGTTTGCAGGTCGGCATGTTTATGGCCGGAGCTGCATCTGGATTCATTTATAAATTTATCGGATTCGAAGCTATTTTATTCATCAATGCGCTGATGTTTGTATGTAGCTATCTATTAATGATATTTGTTAAATATCATTCTATTAACTTAGAACATCATGAGGAAGGACCCTTTACCTCTTTCACAAAAGGTTTGCAGTATTTGAATACTCATAAATTAACCTTTTTGTTAGGCATTGTCTCTATTGTTCCTCTTATTTCAACCATGATCTACAATGTAGTCCTACCTGGATATGTAAACGATACTCTTAGAGCAGATTCAGTGGTTTTTGGATTTTCAGATATGAGTTATGGAATCGGAGGATTGTTATCAGGTTTTTTAGCTGCTCCTTTTGCTAAGAAGATATCCGAAAATAAAGCTGTAGGTATCATCTTTATTTTAGCTATTGTCACACTACTTGGATTAGCAGCAAACAGAATTGTACTTTTCATTTATCTAGGGAGTTTTATAATTGGACTTTCCAATTCGTCTTTAAGGATCATCATGAATACGATCCTCATGGAGGTTGTTCCAAAACGATTAATGGGTAGAACTCTCTCCGTCTGGATGGGAATTGCTCTACTCTTTCAAGCCTTGTTAGCAAGTGGATTAGGGTTACTGATAGATACTTTTTCTCCATCTATTGGCTTTGTCTGTATGGGAGGACTTATGCTTATCGGTCTAAGTCTTCAAGTCTTTGTATCTAAAAGGTTTCATAAAGAAGTACCAAAAATAAACTACGAGGTGGTTTAATTGAAAATTGTAGTTTTGTACGGAAGCACTCGCGAGCATGGCAATACGGAAGTCTTAACCGAACAAGTAATAAAAAACCTACCCGTTCAACGAATATTCTTAAAGTATTTTTAAATTGCCCCTATCGTGGATCAAAGACACGACGAAAGTGGATTCACAAAAGTAAGGGATGACTATGAGCAAATTGTTCTTCCCATGATGGATGCTGACGTATTAATTTTTGCTACTCCTATCTACTGGTATGGAATGTCTAGTATTATGAAAACCTACATAGATCGCTGGTCTCAAACAGCGAGAGACGATAGGTTCTCAAATTTTAAAGAGGTGATGTCCAATAAACAAGTCTATTTAATTGCGGTAGGAAGCGATGAACCTAGAATTAAAGGTTTACCACTCATCCAACAATTTGAATATATTTGTGAATTCATGAATTTTACATTTAAAGACTATATTTTAGGAGAAGGTGTAAAACCTTCAGAGATAATACAGGATGAGAAATCAATCCAGTATGCGAAAACAATTAATAAAACCTCGCTTGAAACCCAGTGAACATTTGTGAAATATTTTAATCAACTTCTACGAAAAACAAGTATATTCACAATATGTGTTTGGCAATCTAACTATGTATGAAACGACACTATGCTTTTGTATAATAAAACTCCTCGATATACATGTGACTCAACAATATCCTGTATATCGAGAAGTTTCTAATTTTGCATTAGTTCTGTATAGATAATTTCTATAGATGAAGATCATGACGAAGAACAATAGTATTTTCACTATTCCAGATAAGCTCCGAGTTTACAGAAGACTCGGATTCAAGATAATACACATAGATACATACAATAATGCATTACCTTCAATGTGATATATATTATTTATTTTTCTGTAACAAGTCTAACTTTTGTTCAAAGCAATCTAATTATTTTTTTGTTTTCCTTTTAAATGTGCTCAATTAACAACCCGTTACGTGATGATTAGTAACGGGTTGTTAGATTATTTCAGTGATTCACTTTCTATTATCTTGCATATATTACCTTCATTATGATTTACAACGACTTCTAACTGCTCATATCGGTCAATTAGTTGGGACCTGAAATCTTCAAGCTTCTGGATACGGTTAATTACATCTCGAATATAGCGTTCCAGTAAGCTTTTCAGATGTTCGCACGGACGTATATTATTGGAACTAAGATTGATTAACTCCTTAATATCATCTAATGATAGACCGAATTGCTTTGCCTGTAAAATAAAGCGGAGCTTACTTTCGTCCTCATTAGAATAGATACGATACTTTGACTCTGTTCGCTTTGGAGGATTAATTAAGCCTATTCGTTCATAGTACCTTATTGATTGAGTAGTAATATTAAATTTCTTACTTAAATCTCCAATTAATAGGCCATCACGCAAAAGAATCACTCCCTTAAATAATTAACAGTCTTAGCCCTGACCAATTCCTGCTTTCTCCAGTACTTCACGAGTTATGCGTTGTTGCTGCTGACAACAATCTAAAAGCTTTCCATCAACCACTACTGCTGGAACTCGAGTAATCCCATATTCTTTTGCTTTTTCCAGACCTGCTTTCTCTTTACTTGTTTCATTTAAATTATAGTAAGAAATAGAACATTGATCACAGCTTAACTCTTTCACCAAAGTTACGGTTTCATCACACATTGGACAGCCTGCAATAAAAACCTCTACATTTCTTTTTCCCATTTCATAACACCTCCAGTAGATTTACCATAAGTATAAACCTTATACTAAACTACAAGGTCAAGAGGTTAATTTAAAATCATATTGAACAAGGGTTAGCCCCTACTTCTTCTGCTGTATTTCGCCAATGAACTTTTCTTATAAATTTTAATTAAAACGATACTAACGATCAAAACGAATAAAATGATGAGCCCCCAATTCGTTTGTAGCGAGTTTATATACAACCAGCCCATCACCATCATCGGCGGAATGATTCCCAAAGCTGTAGACCACGTGAACTGCCAAAAAGTAATGGATACTAATCCTGCCCCGTAATTGAGTAAATTAAATGAAAATAAAGGAATTAAACGTAATATAAACAAACCGAACGTTCCATTCTTTTGAAACCACCGATCAAACTTTTCGTGCTTTTCTATGGAAACAAATTTTCTACTAATGGCTTTCCAAATAAACGAGCTAAATAAAAAGATAAATAGGCACCAAGCATTGAGCCAATCCAAGTATATAGGAGTCCTAATGCAAAACCATAAATATAGATATTTGCAAACAAAATGATTTCTGAAGGAACAAAAACGACGCTGTGTAAAACCATTAAAAAGATAGCGAAAAGTGGACCCCAAAAGCCTAATGATCTCATGTAAGTTTTAAGACTTTCAACGGCATCAGTTGAAAAGAGAATGGGAATTATCTCTCTAAATGATGGAACCATCCATACCATCAAAAAGAAAACCACGAGTCCTACCACAACAACGGAACGAATATGTATTATACAATCACTTCCTTATTTTAAAGATTTGTTTATTCTTTTCGTTAAAAAAGAAACTTATTTTTTATTTCTTCTTTTGTACTTTATAAAGTCATAAACCATGTAGACGGTGGCGACGATTATCAATATCGTATTAATGGTTTGAAATTCCTTTCCGTAGTAGTTAGGATTCCAATAAGAAACGGGACCTTTTATCACAACGTCACTGATTGGATAGAAAATCGGTGTAGCATCTGTCACATGGGTCAGTAAATCTGTAATAATATGACCTACCCATCCAAATAACAGCGCATGTAACCAGGTTAACTTTAGACCTTTTCTCCATACAACCACACCGTATACAATTCCCCAGATAATGAGTGAGTGTCCCGTTTTTCGGAGCATATCTACTACTGGATTATTGAACATTTCAAGAATAAAATCGTGCAATTGATTCACCGATTTACTAGATGATTCCATTTCGAATCCAGACATGACTAACTGAAATACATCTGCAAATAATTGAATGTTCAGAATTCCCTTTTCAATGGCAAGGAAGAAGAACATAATGAAATAAATCACATCTGGCCCAACAGCACCTAACACAAACCATTTCACTAAGTTCTTTTTTTTTCGAAAAACAAAGTATGTCCAAAATCCATGGTGAATGGTATTCAATTTTTATGACCTCGTTTCTGGGTCTTTTAAGACCTCATTTATTCAAATCATGACTCATTAAAGCGTGTTTCACCCGGAACTACAATTCTATAAGGAATTTGAATTTCCTTTCCGTTTGTCAACTCAACCGAAACGTTCATCTTTAACGTCCCTGGTGCGTGTAGTAAATTACCTGTTAGCTTATAAGTTCTGTCATCAACTTCAAACGCTTTTCTTTCTACTTTCCAGTTAGGAGGCATACTAAGAACAACAGAAACGTTGCGAATAGTTAAATCCTCTTCGAACTGTAAGGTAATTGTATTTTGTCCAACATGAAACGGAGTAACTTTTACATCGAGAGCTAAGTCTTCTTTAACATTCTTCTCAAGATAGACCCCTTGCTCAGCGACACCAGGATTTGTTGCAACTAACGTTGCTGCAAAAAGGAAAACAATAATGCCAAAAAACAACTCAGCTCTTATTTTTACAAAGAAAGAATGATCAAATTTTGAATTTAGATTCAGGATCGTTTTTCGCTGAACATATCCTATCACTACTAGGATAATAAATAATATTGTTTTTATAACAAGAGCTCTCCCCCACTCACTTACGAATAGACTCCCTAAAGAAAAAGAAGGAAGAAATTGAAAAGTCATCGCGATTCCTGAAAAGATGATCACTCCGACACTTAATAAAGCCCATTTTGTAAAGGGCACTCCAGCAGTTTTTATCCATTCTATATTTTTAATGCTTTTAGGTTTTAACAATAATGCCAAAAGACCTCCCATCCAAATTGCAACGGATAGCACATGAAGATAGGAAATAGCCATTGTTACATAACCACCATATCTTGGATAAGAGGCATGTCCGATGACAAATGGCAACATTAATAATGTTAGTCCAAATAATAATAGTCTTATCTTTTTGATTAAAAAACCAAGAGAAAGTAAAAGAAATTGAACAATAGGAATCCAAGTGAACTTTAGTTGAATGAATTCGACTAAGGATAACTCAGGTAACTCTGTCCTTTGATAAATTACCATTAATGTGATACCTAAAGCACTAACTATAAAAAGGAAGATATTTAACGTTAAGGACTGATAATGCCAAAACTGATTTTTAGTCACCATAGTATGAAACCAGTTAAAGCCGAATAACAGTGATAAACCAATAAAAATGAACCAATATGCTATTTGTTTTAATTCAAAAGTAAAATCAAGGATTGACCATATGAGGCCTCTATCTACTAATCCTGTGCCTTGACTTAAGGAAGAAAACTCATCGACTGCAAAATAAAAAACGCCCTGTTTATTGTTAGAGAATATCTGCTTGTCTACTTCAGACGGAGAGGCATACCAGGTTACCTGGTATGTTCCTTGATCAAGTTCTTCTGAAAATGGAATAATGATATGGGAAGGATCTTCGGAATTAGCCATTGGAATTTTCGTTTTAATTACTTCTTGTTGGTCATTAAAAAGTCCGAATGCGGACACTTCTGCAGGATGATTAAACCATAATTCCAATTGGTCTGGGGACCCTTTAATGATTTCCCCATCTCTAATACTTGATCTTATTAGTTTGAATTCCATGTCTTCTTCTACTGAAGCCCTTTTCTGGATTAAAAAATTGAATTCTTCTTTAATCGAATATCCATCTAATGCTAAGACGTTTATCCTGACAATATATTTTCCAGGCTCTAGTTTACTTTCTAAAGAAACATTGATATTTCCAGCATCTTGTGAGCTAAGTTTAGTTTCTTTTATTTGAACCTCGGATCCGGTTCCATCAATGATCTTAACCGATTCTGAATGTAAAATAACAGGATCTTGAAACGTAATCTCTATTACTGAAGGTGATACTTCCAATACCTCTCCATTTTTGGGAGACGTTTTTTCTAACGAAGAGTGTGCATCCACTATGGATGAATCAACAATAAGTAAGAATAATGCTATTACAAACAAAGGTACTACTTTAATAAGTTTTATCCTGTGACTCACTGGAACACTTCTCATAATTGTTCATGACCATTCTTACGATTGCTATCAGTATCTTTTCTATTCACACCTTCTATGACCAAAAAAAGGCCCTTATAGTAAGATTCTACTCTCACAACTTCTATATTGGATGCTTTCAGTAATTCCAACGTATTGCGATTTAGATGACATCCATCACAAACTCGCTTCCATACTGGGGTCAAAATATCTTGTGTTTTCCCCAACAATGATTGATTCATTTTGACATGTTCAAATAGCAGTATGGAAGAATTAGGTCTACAAACACGTTGAATTTCATCAATCGCTTTTTGAGGGTTCGGAATGGTGCAGAAAACAAGTGTCGCTACAGCAGTATCAAACGTGTTATTTTCATAAGGTAATATCTCAGCATTGCCATTTGTCATGTGTATAGGAACTTTTGATTGATTCAACCTTTTTATAGCTCGTTTCTTCATCGAGGGATTCGGTTCAATTGCATCTACTCTTGTTACTTTATGATAAAGTGGGAAATTCACTCCAGTTCCAGACCCAACTTCTAACACTCTTCCTTTTGCCCTATTGATTAGAGTTTCTCTAATTTTCCTAAACCTAACATTCTCTAAAGGAGCCATAGCACAATCGTATAGCATTGGACCCCAATTCTTCATAACTCATCGCTCCCAACTGTTAATCCTCACAAAAATAGTTAAGGCCTCTAAACGAGGCCTTAACAAAATCGTGTATTACTTTGAAGTATTACTTTTTTCAACGTTGCCTTCTTGAGATTCCATAAAGTCACCACAAGCCTCTATCATTTTCTCTCCCTGAGGAGAATTCATAGCATTCATCATGCTAGACATGTTTCCATTTTCCATCATTTTCGTCATACCGTTACCATTCATCATGTTCATCATACCGTTTCCATCCATATTCCCCATCATGTTATTGCCATTTGCTGAGAAACCCACTCCATTATTCTCAGCTCCTTCTGCAAATGCAGCTTGTCCGACTACTAAAAGTGCGGCTAGTGCAAAAGAAAATATAAATGATCCTTTTTTTAGTCTCATCATCTTCACTCCTTTTATTTGATAATCCTAAGTCTACTCTTTAAATTTGTTGAATTTGTGAAGATGGGTAACAGTATGTTATTTCTTACAACCGACATAAAGCACTCATTAATAATTTAATCTCTACTCTTTAAAATGGCCCTTTTATCATTGTATTCTTTTTCATCTATTTCACCTTTAGCTAAACGATCCTTTAATATTTGGAGAGAATGATCTTCCTTTTTATCAAAAGGCTTTCTAACTAGTACTGTGATTCCATATATGATAAAACCTAGAATAACTATCCATAAAAGCATGCTAATTACACCCCAACCCATCATCATATTTTCCACTCCTTAATTGGTGTTATGAAACGACACGAACACAAGTCACATATAGGATTTAATTCTCATTTCGGTATTGCTTCCATATTCTATAGACACTACCTTGAGGCATCATGTCATTAAATCTGACCCTTGTTTTGTTTGTTCAATTTTCAATTTATGACCATACATTTATCCTTTACTATCTTCACACACAGTAACTACGCTCCCCTATGGCACTTAGATATAAATACAGGGTATCAATAGCAAATCAACTAAATGCTCATCGAACTCAAAGATTTTTTCCCACTAATCACTTTCATCAATGTACGTGGTAGTGTACACAGATCTTAATTTATTCACTCAAAGTCGAAGATGAATCATCACTCGTGACCAAATTTAAAAAAATCTTTAGTCTCAAAACTTTTGGCCATTATTAGTTGACGTTACTGTTTTATATTAGTTAGAAGTGGCCACTCCCTTTGTCACTATTTGTTCCCAATGCTTACCATTTTCCCTAGTAAGAAAAAGATCTTTCTGGAAAGTAGTAAATACAATTTCATTTGAATCTTGCGGGTTTATTGCAACATATGAAATCGCATCCCCTTCACTTAGTCCAGGTATAGGGAGGGCCGATTCTTCTCCTGAATTAATATTTACCTTAATTAAAGAAGCTTCCTCCGTAATAGTCCCTACGAATAAGTCACCTCCTTCAGTAAGAGCTAAAGAAGTAGCTGCAATATCCATTAATATTTCAAAAGTATTTCCATAGTCTTCCGATAAAAACACCCCTTCATTTGTACTAATAACTATAATGTTCTCCAGAGTTGGATGTACAGCCATAGCTGCTGGTTGACCACTTACTCCATTCATCTGACTTTTCTCCCAAGTTTTAGTATCATCTAATGTGTAATATAGACCTGTCTCTTCCATTCGTGAGTTTGGTTCAGGGTTCTGAACATAAATAACATGCGAATAATATCCAGCCGTCATGCTATGGAAGTCAATTTCACCATATAAATCTAGCCTTTCAAGATTTCTCCCCATATTATCGCTCTTTACAATTCCAAAGGGGTTCTTCATATTGGATGAAGGCGAGGGATGACCGCTGCTGTAAAAGCCCTCATCAGTTATTGAAAATCCCATATAGTCATGTTTTTCTCCCTCAGGGATTCCCCATTCGTCATGGGAAAAGATCCTTAGTCCATCGTGGGCAGGTACATATAGTTCTTCTCCATTATTTGTGTACCCCAATCCATGAATATGTTGAAATTCTACCGTGTTTTCAAAAGATTGACGGTTGAATAGCGTTAATGCCCCCGTAATCAGAAATGTTGCTAAAAAGAAAATACTTAACCACTTGTATACTTTTGCTACCCTTCGAAATTTGTCTCTCTGCATCCTTTCCTCTTTTTTCTTATGGTTGATTTGCTTTATTTTTTTTTGAGATAACCAAAATAACGTATAAAATAACACACATAAAATAAATGATATCACCAGAGTGTATGTTAAACCTTTTTGTAAGGCCAAGCTCGTTTGGTCTTCCTCAGTCCCATGAGCAAACACGCTAACAGGAAATTGGCTTATTAATAAGAAAGTCATGAGAGCAACTATATGGTACAGTCTTTTCATTCATTTTTTCCTTTCTTCTTTTTCGATAAAAGAATAAAATATAAAATCCCTACTACAATTATGGGAATTCCCATCCAAAAACAGAGTTGGATCAGCGTTAATAAATATGAATTTATCGATTCGGGACCCAATATAGCTGTCCCGGAAATAGTTAGACAGATTAATCCAGCAACTATTAATATGATGGCTATTAACCATTCAAATTTTCTCATAGTTCTCCTCCTCTATAGGAAAAGACAATGTAAAACGTGTTCCATTCCCAATTTGACTGTCAACAGTAATGGAACCGTTTTGAAGCTCAACTAATTGCTTCACTATAGCTAATCCTAATCCCGTTCCTCCAAAATCCCTTGAGCGTGATTTTTCAACACGATGAAATCTCTCAAAGATGTATGGAAGTTCTTCCTTAGGAATACCGATCCCGTTATCTGCAATATCTACTTTTAGGTATTTATGGTTAAATACTATTTCCACCTTGATCAACCCTTCATTTGAATAACGTATCGCATTGCTTAGTAAATTAATAAATATTTGTTCCATTCTTACTGAATCAGCCTTTATCAGAGGTAAATGATTGGTTACCCTAAGGGAAGTATTTAATCCTTTAATCTGAGCTTCTCTTTGTACCTTTGAAAGTGCTTGCTCAGCTATTTCACTTATATTTACATAGTCAAAATTGAGATCAATACGAGCTTCTTCCATTTTAGATAGTTCAAATACGTCATTAATCAATTGAGTTAGTCGATTCGATTCATCTTGAATAATTTTTAGATACTGTTGTTTTTCATCATTATTCTGGTAGTAACCCTCTCGTAATACCTGTGCATATCCCTGTAGATATGAAATTGGAGTTCGCAATTCGTGAGAGATATCAGCGAAGAACTCTCTTCTATTTGTTCGATAACGATTTAATTCCTGAGCTAGATCATTGATCGCTTGAGATAACGATCCAATTTCATCCCTTGAAGATACCTCCAAACGTACATCTAGATTTCCTCTGGTTAATTGCCTTGTTGCTTTCTCCATCTTTAAAAGAGGAGCAGACATTTTTCTTGAAATCATAAATGTAAATCCAAGAGCAAGGAATAGTGCCCCAAATCCAGATAAAATGAGAAAGTTCCTGACCTTCGAGATAGAATCATAAATACCATCTACTGACGTAAGGACAAAGACAGCACCTATAAAATCACCAGATGTGCTAATTGGGTGACCTGAAACATAAAATTTATGTTTATTAGGAATTTCTTCAATTTGCTTTGTAATCGGATTACCGGATAATAATTCGTTAAATTCTCCCTCAGAAATAGCAAATCCACTTACACCCGAATTCGTTACCTCTTTCTTTTCCTTATTTAGAATGATGACTTCTTTATTCGTTAAATCTGCAAGAGACTCAAACATCGAATGCGTCATCGGGTTTTCTATTGATTTAATTGTTCTGGCGTAACGTTGGGATAAAACTTCAGTTTCCTCTTGAATTTCATTAAAATAAAATCCAGAAAATATTTGGTTAACTACAAAACCTAATGGTAACAATACGACTAAAAATAAGATCATAATGATGCCACCAAGCTTTAAAACGATTTTATCCCACTTCATGAACGGTCCTCTGCTTTATTAAATTTATATCCTACTCCCCAGATTGTTTTAATTGGATTAAATGGCAGACCTGATTTCCGAAGTTTCTCGCGTATATTTTTCACATGTGTATCGACCGTGCGTAAATCATGAAAATCATCTAATGATCCAATTTGATTCAACAATATCTCTCTTGTATACACTTGGTTTGGTTGACAAACTAAAAGATGAAACAATTCAAACTCTTTCCGAGTGAACTCAACTAATTGCTCGTTAACCTTAACCTCTCTACTAACACTATCAACGGATAACCCTCCTTGTATAAAATACGGAGTAGAAGATGATTGACCAATTTCATGGCGTCTTAATAGTGCATTTACACGTGCCACCAATTCCTCAGGAGCAAACGGTTTAGTTAAATAGTCATCTGCACCCAAATTCAAGCCACGAACACGATCAGTTATATCGGTTCGGGCTGTCAGCATCAGGATTGGGACATTTTGAAATTCTCGAATCTTGTAACAGACCTCCCATCCATCAATATCTGGCATCATAATATCTAAAATGACCAGGTCATAGGAAGATTGGGAAGCCATATCGACTCCCACAGTACCGTCTCCTGCTTCATCGATTTTCATTTTTTCCCTTGTAAGGTATATCTTAATTAAATTTCTCATATTCCACTCGTCATCGATAACGAGAATTTTTTTCATACTAATCCCTCATTTTTTATTCGATTAAATTATATCTATTGTGCGGAATTCGTGAAATTTTAATTATTTGTATATGTGACCCATATACAAATAAACTTTTAAATTCTCCATCCAGATGGATTGTTTAACAAAAGCCATTTCTGTTATACATCACATAAATGGAATGCTTTTAATAATTTAACCAAATAGTTTGATCATACCCATAGTCATCGCAAATATAAGACTGATTCCATTATTAAAAGTCAATCTCCGTACACTGGTAATGGTTTGACATATTTCCTACGATAGTAAATGAAAAAGAAACTGCCTATTATAAGGACTATCGATATGGCTTGTGCCATTCTAATTGAAGAAGTCAACATTAAGCTATCTGTTCGCATTCCTTCAATAAAAAATCTACCGAATGAATACCAAATGACATAACTAAGAAAAAGCTCTCCTCGTCTCAAGCCCACCCTATTCCGAATCAGTAATAAAACGATCATTCCCACAATATTCCAAATGGATTCATATAAAAAAGTAGGATGATAATACGTTCCGTCGATTAACATTTGGTTCACAATCCAAGTTGGTAATCCCAGTCCTTCAAGGAAGGTTCTTGAAACTTCCCCTCCATGTGCTTCTTGATTCATGAAGTTTCCCCATCGCCCAATGGCTTGACCAATTAATATTCCAGGTGCTGCTACATCTGCTATCTTCCAGAAAGAAACCTTTCTCTTTCTTGCGAACACTACTGCCGTTAAGACTGCACCAATTAATGCACCGTGGATTGCAATGCCGCCTTCCCAAATCGCAATAATATCCCCCAGGTTTTCTTTATAATAGTCCCAGCTGAATAGGACGTAATAGATTCTTGCAGATAATATAGAGATCGGCACAGCATACAAAATCAGATCGATAAATAAATCTTTATCAATACCTGTACGTCTTGCATCTTTTAAAACGAATGCTAGACCTAAGATCGCACCACTTGCAATAATCAATCCATACCAATAAACAGTTAAGGGACCTAGTTCAATTGCAATTCGATTTAAGGGTTGGATAGAATTCACTCCTTTTCACTTCCTTTTTCAAGTTAATCGTAACTAATTTCATGTAATATTTATTATTTGAACCTTATTGATGTCTTAAATTATAACCAGTAAGTGACACCATCCAATATTCCAATTATGATGAGAGCTACTCCTGCTATTTGTTGTAGGGTAGCTCCAAGTTTCCTACCCTTCTTTAACAGAGCTCCACTTAACCCAAAATACCAAATTAAAAACATTGCAAAAAGAAACGGCAACGAAGTTCCTATAGCAAAAGTAGCTGGTAATATGACTCCATATGAACTTGATAAAACAAGTGGCATTAGCAAAAGAAAGAATAAGGAGAACATTGTTGGACAAAATCCAAGTGAAAAACTTCCGCCCATAAGAAACGCTCCCCATCTACCTTTCTTTAAAAACTTTTCAGGGACCTTTCCGAGCTTTAAGCTCCATTTCATCTTAAAAGCACCTAAAAGGTAAAGACCAATCAACACAACCATCGGCCCAAAAAATTTTCTCGCCCACGGTAATATTTTGACAAGGGTATGTTGATATTCTTGACCGAGAGTCCAGACAATGAGTCCCAGACTTGAAAATACTACTACCTTACCCAAAATAAAAAAGAATACTTCTCCCCATAAAATGCCTTTCTGAAAAGATCGATTACCATAAAATGTTATTGCGCCTATATTACCTGTAAACTGACATGGAGCTGTAGCGCCAAGAACACCTAACACAAAAGCAGATAAGAGCGGAATTGAATTTGTTTGGTAAGCTATATTTGTAAGAGGACCACTTACAAGCTGACTGATAGAATTAAAAACGTCATACATTTTCATAACTCCTTTTAAAAAATATGTATGAATTAAATATGTTAACCAGAAATTATGAACCATTTATTTTATTTTATAAGCCCATAGAGTTAATTCTTTAAGAAACTCCCCTTTTTTAAGGATAATAAATGTATGTGTAGATTTTGTGAGGTTTCTATTTTTTTGAAGAATAACTTTCTACGTTTTACGTGATTAAAAACAAGTAGTGGATTACCATCAATCACCTTATCGATTGGCTCTTAGATGATTTTCACCTATAACAATCATCTATCTTTAATTCAGTCCAAAAAAAGCATAGAAAGCAACATCTAGAAGCTTTCTATGCTCGTACAACGCCCTCTATATGAGAAGTTTCCCTTATCAATAGGTAATTCTTGGTCTTCCATACATAAATTGGAGTAGTACTTTCAAATCAAACCTTAATAATGAATATTATTGATTTAATCTCTTTCTTAAACGATCATACTCTTCCTCTGAAATCTCACCTTTTGCTAAACGTTCATTAAGAGTCTCCACAGATTTGTTATGGTTACCATTATTACCTGGTTTCTTCATCCAGACGACCATCAAAATAATCAACACTAGAATTAGAATTCCAAAAAATCCAAATCCCATAAATCCTCCACCCATTCCATTTCCGTTCATCATATTTTTCAACTCCATTGTAAATAATAATGAATTACACCTAAGAAGGTATTTCAAAACCGTTTTTAGAATTTGTTTTTCAAAATTCTAACTATTTATTACACTCATTACAACATATGACCTATATCTGAAGCAGTCGTTGGATAAGCATAAATCATTTGCTTTAATTTTTTTGTTGGCAACTTGAATTGAATAGCTGTCGCAATGTGATTAATAAGATCATCTGCTTCATTGCTAATAAGATGAGCACCCATGATTAAATCCTTTTCTTCGTCAATTAACAGTTTAATGGCTGCATGAGATTCATTGGTTCGTTTATATGTAAACCAATTCGATATCTCCTTTTGAACAACCTTAATATCAGGATTCATCTCCTTTGCTTTTTCTTCACTAAGACCCACAGAGGCAATTTTAGGAACAGTAAACACAACGGAAGGCATAACAGGATAATCAATTTCTTTATGATTTCCCTTTAGTAAATTTGAGGCAACAATATGAGACTCCAAACTTGCTACTGGGGTAAGCGGTAATCCATCTGTCGCAGCGACATCACCTGCTGCGTACACATGTGGATTACTTACACTTTGTAAATAATGATTTACTTTAACTCCACGCTTATCGTATTCAACATTTCCATTTTCAAGATCCATATCTAATGAAGGGATTCGACCAGCTCCGTGAACAACTAGATTTCCTTTTAGTTCATATGGGTCTTCCCCTTTTTTTGATGTAACGATATAGCCATCCTTTTCTTTACGAATAGATGCAACAGAACTTTCTAAATGAACCTTTATGCCTATATCTATAGATTTTTTCATCAGTAAGTCAACAAGATTCGCATCAAAATTCTCTAGTGGCTTTTCTCCCCGGTGGATGATATGAACTTCAGAACCAGCTCTTGCCGCAATATGAGCAAATTCAAATGAAATATACCCGCCTCCTACAAAGATAATTTTCTCTGGCAGTTCTTCTAATTCTAAGAATTCGTCACTATACGTAAGATAGTCCTCTCCTTTAATGTTTAGAGGAGTTGGTTTTGCCCCTGAAGCCATTAAAATCCGATTCCCTTTTATCGTGTGCTCGCCCACTTGGACTTCGTTCTCACTAATAAATGAAGCTTTTTCATGATAGGTATCAATTCTATTCTTAGTTAAAGCGTCTTCTTTTTTATCTGGTACATGATCCGTAAATTTCTTTTTAAACTTCATTAGATCTTTCCAAACAATAGAGGGCTCTGATTGCACTCCGTTTTCTTGCATCCTTTTATTCCAATCCAATAATTCTGCCGCACCAACTAATACTTTTTTAGGATCACAGCCTCTCAAAGCACAAGTCCCCCCAAATGGGCGGTCATCCACCATCGCTACTTTCCAACCGGCTTTATTACACTTTGCTGCTGTTATGGATCCTCCGGAACCGGATCCAATTACAATGAGATCGTATGTTTCCATCTAAGTACCTCCTTGATTTTAACTCGCTATTAAAACCATTTCCTTATCACTAACTAGTCAAACCATGTACCTTTTCCAGTGTAAAAAAAACCCACCGTTTTACTAACGGTGGATCCATGGATGACGGTTAGCCTGCACAACAAGACAGTTTGGAAACGTCTTTATCAAAGGTTAAACTAGCTAATTTTAATCCCTCAGCCATTGTAAGGTATGGTGCCATTGTTTCCTGAAGGTCTTCAGCTGTGAGTTTGAATTTCACGGCTAAGGTAGCTGCATAAATGACATCACCTGCATTTTCTGCTACAACGTGTGCCCCGATAATTTGCTGATTGTCCTCATTCATCACGAGTTTGAATACACCGGTGGTTTCATGATTGACCAATGCTCTTGGTACAGCTTCTAATGGCAATACAGAATTCTTCACATTGTATCCTTGTTCTCTAGCTTGTTGTTCTGTTAGACCTACAGATGCTACAGAAGGAGACGTAAATGTCACTGCTGGAACGGTAGTCAAGTCTTGTTTCCGTTTTTGAGCCCCTGTCACATTCTTCGCTACCAAATTTCCTTGATAGGCAGCAACATATACAAATTGAGGACTTAAGGTAACGTCTCCTGCTGCGTATATGTGAGGGACACTTGTTTCTAAAAAGTCATTGACTAATACTTCTCCAGCTTTACCAACCTTCACACCGGCTTCTTGGAGCTGAATTGCAGTTGTATTCGGAGCACGACCAACCGCAACTAATAGTTGATCCGCAGACACAACTTGATCTTTTCCGTTCACTCGAATATGAACTTCCTTTTCACTGCCATTTTGGACAACCTTGTTGTACTCGACATTTTTTATCAAGCGAATGCCTTTTTCCGTGAGCGATTTTTCAATGGCTTGAGAGATTTCAGGATCATAATCTTTAAGGAGACGGTCACTCCGTTGCATTAATGTCACTTCTGATCCTAAATCATGAAGCATTTGACCTAATTCAAGCGCAATATACCCTGAACCGATTACGACGAGATGCTTTGGAACTTCTGTCAAATTTAAAGCAGAGGTGCTTGTTAAATAGTCACTTTCTTTCAGTCCTGGTATATCAGGTACAGCAGGTGACGCTCCTGTGGCAATCAGAAAATGCCTTGAGGTTAGCTCTTGATTATTCACAACGATCGTGTGTGCATTTTTAAACCGTGCTTCGCCTTTTATCAGATCAAATCCGTAATCCTCAATAAGTTCTTCGTATTTCTCTTTACGTAACTTCTGAACAAGTTCGTCCTTTTGTTCTTTAAGTTGCGATATGTCTGGCTTCGTTGATTGAAGAGCTAAACCTTTAAAAGGGTTATGATGAGCATGGCTGTTCAGTTCACCAGCTCTTATCAACATCTTAGATGGAACACAACCAATGTTTACACACGTTCCTCCAATCGTTCCTTTCTCGACCATCGCCACTCTTGAACCATTTTCTGACGCTTGAATCGCAGCAGAAAAAGCCGCGCCACCAGATCCGATGACAACAAAGTCGTACTCCTTTACTGAAGAAGATACTAATTTGCTTGCTGTAGTATTGACATCAAGAACATCAACAGCTTTGTAAGGCGTTTTATCAAGAGCTTCCTTAATCTTTTCATGATTTAAAGAATCTGGGCGATGAAATAAAGCAATACCTTTGCGAAAACTGACATTGATATCTTCAGCACCAAGACTATCTAGTGTTTTAAATACATGACGTTCACAGTGATCACAAGTCATGCCTTCGATTTTTATCTCTGTTTTATTCATTTCAAAGTTCCTCCTCATATTTATTCTTTATTTAAGCTTGGCTCGCAAGAACTCTTAACACCATAACCTACAAACAACAATTTTCTTTTTCATTGGAAGCTTTAGTTCTTTTACGATAGGAAAAGACCGTTATTAAAATAAATAGAACTAATGCGGGAATCAAAACGTAATCCAAATAGCCAGTTAATGCACCGAGTCCAACAGTGCCTAGTAAAATAACTAATACTGGAGTCGTACAACAAATAAGGGCAATGATTATACCTACTACGCCGGTAATAAAAGTCTTATTCCTCTTCATACATAATTAGTGTTTCTATAATAGGACACTCATGAAGATCCTTTGTACTGGGACATCGTTCCTTTAAATCAATAAGGAGATGTTGAATCCGAGCCAAGTCGTTTATTTTTTTCTCAATTTCCTTTTCTTTCAATGCTACGAATTCATACATATCCTGGCAGCGTACATCATCTTTATCCACTACGCCTAGTAATTTGTGAATTTCGTCCAATGAAAAACCCAGCTCTTGCATTCGTTTAATAAATTTCACACGTTTAATGGAATGATCATCGTATATCCGATATCCTGACTCATTCCGAAATGGAACAGGTATTAAGTCCTTCCGTTCGTAATAGCGTATCGTTTCTTTATTGACGTCGCAAAGGTTAGCTAATTCGCTTATTTGATATCCCATCATCATCATCACCTCCATACATAGAATAACCCCTGTACCATAGTACAGGGTCAAGTGTAAAAGATGCCTTTTATTAAATTAACCAACTGTAATATTTAGGTTAGTTTATATTGAAATCGTTCATGAAAAATAATGTCTCAATTTGGTTTGTTTATAAATTAAAAAAGTCGAAATTTCTTGTCCCACACATTAAAGTATGGAGTTGCAGTTGCTCAAGTGCCAGTGCTTTTAAGAGAAATGACCAGGAGTTGTCAATCCTCCAGAAACTATGATCTGGTACTTTTCCTTCAAATTATGTTCGTAAAGCCAATCAACAGCTCTCACTAAAGAGTGAAGTGTCGGAAGACAAAATCATCTTCAAGTGTAGGCGGTGCACCAACCGTTCCTCCTTCTGCTCCATCGATGACGATATAATCCACATTCATCTTAGCGATCACTTCTAAGTCATATTCAATATTGGGCCATCTCCCACAGCGTAAGTTTTATAATTATCAAAAATATAGGGTAAGGTAGCAGCTAGTCACAGTGCAATCACAAAGAGGTACGATTATTTTTTCTTCTGGTTCTTTCTTATATTTTAAATGCCAGCATAGTTTACGGCTGTTGTCACTTCAACATAAAAGCCTTTATCACTAAGTTTCGCGTTGCACTCAGAATTTTATCTTCTTCAATAGTAATAAAATCACCATTAGTTTCGCATACAGCTTTTAAAATTTGAGAGGAAACCTGGGAGTGGGCACCTATATTTCATTAGGTGACAACGCTAATACAAAAAGTAAGGGTCTAGTCTCGTTCTTAGAAAAGGTTAGCCGCATTGAGCCACGCCTCTTAACGCCAATGAAAGATCTGGCGAGCATTGTACTCAAAACCATTTTCTCATACCCAGGCTAATCGCTTTTTTAAAATCGATTAGGTGGTCTGGAATTTGTGCAGCTGGGAGGTGCATTCTATGGGTTTAATGAGTTATTTGTTAATGGCTTAATTGATAAAATGCCGAAAATTATTGCCATACAAGCAGTAAATTGTTCCCCGCTAGTAGAGGCTTTCAACAATGGGGATTTATCAGCCCAGCCTAAAGGCATAGCTACTTTAAACAAAAGGGCTCTCAATTTCTTCCTGCCTCTCTTTGTAATCAAGTAAATTCAGGGGGCACGAGAAGATATTGCAGAATCTGCCCAACAAGGGGTAAAAGAAGAAGAAGTTTTTTACGCATATAATCCTTACTTTTATGAAGGAACAAAAACGTATGCCTAGGTAATTTACGAGGAGATGAATGGTGCGCCCGATACATTAATTATTCCTGTTGGTAATGGTACGCTTCTAATGGCAGTCCCAGCAGTGACTACATATACTCCTCCTTATAGAAAATAAAATGGCATTTAAACTTTTCGCTAATAGAATTTCCCCTCGCGCTTTTTTTGATTATTCTTTTTTTAAAAAACGTTTCTACAAAGAGTTTCGAATGCTACGATTGGCTGGTCAGATGAAGACTAAAATGATGTCTATAAATTTATTTTAAATTTCTTTTTTTGTGATCTAAATCTATCTTAGTTTCGTTAGCTTAGTGAAATCATAAGAAAAGGGAGAGTGCTTTAAAATGAATTGGAAAAAAACATTAGCTATTGTACCATTGAGCGCCGCTATAATGGTTCCGTCTTTTGGAGGGTATGCAAGCGCTCAAAATCATGAAGGAAATTCACAGCCTACAGTTAGCACGGATGCGGTGGATCTCAGAGCTACTTTAGGTACATTGTTATCTGAACATGGAAATTTAGCTATTATTACCATGCGTAAGGGTATTGAAGGAGCGGAAGACTTGGAAGCAGCAAAAGCGCAACTTGATCAGAATACCCAAGATTTGTCTGATGCAATTGCATCAGTTTACGGTGAAGAAGCCGGGGAAGCGTACTATGATATGTGGGATGCCCATGTTGGCTACTTCGTTCAATACGTAATGGGAACTGCTGAGGAAAATGATGAAAAAAAACAGGAAGCGCTTGATGAATTATCACAATATCGAAAAGACTTTTCGGCATTTCTTGAAAAAGCAACAGGAGGCCGAGTTGAAGCTGAAGCCTTAGCGTCTGGCCTACAAGAACATGTCAATCAATTAATTGGCACGTTTGATGCTTTTGATGCTGGAAATTATGAAGAAGCGTTTAGCACACAAGCTAAAGCAAGAGATCACTTATATATGACAGCAAAGGGACTTTCCAGTGCGATTACCGCACAATTCCCAGAAAAATTCGATAATCAGATGGCAGTCACACCTGCAGCTGACCTTCGTTTGACATTAAATAATCTTCTTTCTGGACATGTCGCATTTGCTATTACTGCTATGCAAAACGGCATTGAAGGCGAAGAAGCTGCTGAAATTTTCAAAGCAAATGCTGCTCAGTTAGCTACAAATACAGACAAGCTTTCAGGAGCTATAGAATCTGTTTACGGTGCAGAAGCTGGTGAAAAATTTAACACAATGTGGACAAATCATATTGGTTACTTCGTCGACTATGTAAAAGCAACTGCTGCTGAAGATGAAGAAGCCAAGCAAGTTGCCCTTGATGAATTGACCCAGTATCGTGCCGATTTCTCAACCTTTATGGAAACAGCAACGAATGGTGAAATTTCTGCAGATGCTGTATCGGAAGAACTGCAAGATCATGTCAACCAATTGATCGGTTCATTTGATGCCTATGCATCTGGAGACTATAAAGAAGCGTATAACTTATTTGATGAAGCATACGGTTATTCTGGTGATATTTCTAAATCACTATCGAGTGCTATTGTAACCCAGTTCCCTGATAAATTTGCACCCGACATGCCATCCGATATGCCTAAAACTGGTATGGGTGGAACGGATAAGGATTTTGCAGACTACATTGGTTACATTATGGCATCCCTTGTTGTTTTGGTAGCAGGCGGATTATATATTGTGCGACGGAAAAATGAGACAGCTTCCGAGTAATTGAAAAAAACATGACAAAATGGGAGGGGCTTTCCCCTCTTCTTTTTATATCAATTAGCAAAGGGGGAAAAGATCATGAGACGCTTGATGATAATTGCAGTACTCTTTGTTCTTTCTGTGATGGTAGGTTGCGGTCAGTCTCCTCAGGCATCACCCGAATTCAAAGACGAACCAGCAAACTCAACACTAAATCAGAATTTAGAAAACCAACAGGGGAAAGTAAATTCTGAAGAAAAAGACAAAGATAGTGACTCCTCTTTGAATAAGAATGAGAAAGGCATTCTCCCCACTTCTATTTCCATTCCTTCGATTGACGTAGAAGCGAATGTTATTAAAGTCGGTAAACTTCCAGGCGGTCAAATGGAGTCACCGAAAACCGAAGTAGATGTGGGCTGGTATGAGAGTGGCGCAAAACCCGGTGAAAAAGGAAGTGCAGTTTTAGCAGGTCACGTTGACAGCACTGAGGGCCCAGCTGTTTTTTTTAATCTGGAAAATATGAATAAAGATGACCTTTTTTATATAACCGATGAGAAAGGAAAAAGATTAACGTTTAAAGTATATGAAAAAAAGAGTTACCCGAAGGATCGTGCACCTCTCAGCAAAGTCTTTGGGTATACAGCTGCAAAAACGGTAAAACTGATTACTTGTACTGGGGAATTCTTGGATGACATTGGTACACATGAGAATCGCTTGGTTGTGTCTGGTTTACTTGTCGAGCAATAAAAACCAAACGTCCCCTTTGCCTTACCCCTGTCAAGTAGAAACTATAAAAAAACTACGCTGCCAACGCGTGTCGATATTCAATCGGCGCGCGTTGCTTTAATTTCTTTTGAAAACGCCTGTAATTATAATGATAAATGCAATCCTCAATTGCTTGTTTGATGTCTTTTTCTGATTTACACTGTTTTATATACAACTTCTCTGTCTTGAGATGAGAAAAGAAGGATTCAATGCAAGCATTATCCAGGCAGTTTCCTTTGCGAGAGTGGCTGCCCTTAATGCTGTATTCCTCCAATCGTGTGTTGTATTCCTTAGACGTATACTGAAAGTGATTAACCCCTTATAAGGGTCAAGAATCTTCTTTCTTGTTTGTAAGGATTCTACCCATACGGCAGTGGAGGGCCGAACAAAGGTGGATAAGTGGGAAATGTATATGGAAATTCAACAGTTAATCAAACAGGGATTTAGTAAGTCTAAAGTGGCAATCAAGCTAGGAGTATCAAGATCGACTGTCTATCGACACCTTAAGAAATCTCCTTCAGAATGTTTGTGGAAATTTTCCCCCTATGTTTTTTTCCACAAGAAAATACCAGTGGAAGGTAAGTTCCAACTGGTATTTTCAAAATTAAGGGGGTGGATATAATAAGCTAACGCACATATTGCATTGTTGGATCACAATGGTTGCATTTTTAAATTCAGTGCACATACAAATGAATGGGATCACAAGCCCTAGGTTTATTAGATTGAGCGTATTTTATTTTTTAGTAATTGGTGAATCAATAGCTAATCCTTCAGTTAAATTATGATACATAAATCTAATGATAAAGAAAGTTCCTAAGTCAAACAGCACCAATTGCAAGACCCTCACACAGGTTGTGTGAACCAATCCCTAACCATAGATGGTATCGCTAAACCTTTATAAAGGAATCATTCTTACAATAATTTTAATATTAGGCGCTGGTGTGAGTTGAACAACTTTAACTTCACCAGCAAACGTTAAACCTTTTGAAGGTATGGCAGTTTCGCTCTCAACATCACCAGAGAAAATTCCATTTTCCGGTGAGTGTCTTTTTCCTTTGCTGGAAATTTAAAGAAGTAGTGATATGCTCCAGAGCACGTCCTAAACTGAATAAGAATAATAACAAAACACCTTCTGCCCATTCTCCCAAAATGGCAGCGCCAAATGCGGCTAAAAGCATCAAGAAATCAATTTCACCCCCCCCTTCCCTTCAGACACGATAGCTTCTTTGGCAGTGAAATATCCTCCAAAAAATTTTGCACCTATTTAAAGAGCCAAACTCATTGCATACTATTTATAAAGCTTAGTAAGAACCCAATGTCAAGTAGAACTCCTGAAATAATAGAGAAGACTTTTGATCTTGCAAAAGCAATAAACCTTCAAGTTTCATTAAAAATGCATGCGCTATTAAACCAAGTCTAATAAACTATTAAACTCTAAGTATATTTATATTTTTTATTGGTTAACCTTTTAGAGAGGAGTTGAGAACTATGAAAACACCATTTCTTTTATTAACCATATGTAGTGTATTTTTAATTTTAGTTTTTATAAAAGAAGCCAAAGCCTTTTTTGATGAAAATGAAATAGTACAAATAACAGAGATTGCTCAACAACAAAATATAGAAATAAATAAGTGGTCTATGTATATAAAAGAGCCAATCAAAGAATATAACACTAAAAATGATATAAAAAAAATAATAATGGAAATCAAAAAATCAGAAACTGGATACAAATGGGTAATGCACCAATTTAAGGAAGACCATTTCAAAATTATTGGTGAAAGAATATCATCGAATGAGGATATTAATGAAAAAATCATCATAATATACTTCCCTTTAAAAGATAAATACAATTTAAGTATTACTTACGATATAAAAGGTAGCAACTGGGATGAAAAAAAATGGAGTGAAATCTCAAATTTATACAAATCAAAGATAGAAGACTTTACAGCGTTTTACACAGTTGAAGGTACTACGAGCATAAATGAACCTATAGAGGTAGAAGCAGCAAACTTATTAAAAAGTTTCTCTGGAGAAACAATACAAACTTTAGAAGAAGAAAATTTTGTATCGTTGTCTGCCTATACTAGGCGTTGGGATACAAAACTCCCACTTGGCAATAATCAGTTTATGAATTTAAATATTGCATACAGAAATTCAAATCCTTCTAATGGAAGTATAAAAGTAACAATAGGAAGTCCAATCATAACTTCTGAATATTAACTAAATAAAAATATTAAGGAGAATCTAATTCGCTTATAATAAAAAAATATAAAAATTAGGAATAGCATTTGTATTAAGCAAAAAGAAAGAGAATAAGTACACTTTCACTCATTCTCTTTCTTTTGGATCCATCTTTTCAATTGTTGGTTCCTTAAACCCGTACCAGGAATATTCAACACCGTATATGCCACCTTCGTGCACAAGATTCCAAGCCGTCTTGTCCTTCATTAACAGTTTTTTTTCTTCCCCTTTTCCTTCGGGCTGAACAAACACATAGAATTTATTATCGACACTTTCCTTTTTTATGACTTCACCTCGTTCAATACTTTCTTCATATATATATGAGTATCTACCGATTGCTAAAACACAAATAAGAACCAGGCTACTTACTAATACGATATTAAACAGTTTCTTTTTACCCATAGTCCCTCCAGTAAGTTATTTGCAGTTTATTTATCATAAACTGGATTCCAATCACTAGACCTTCATTTATGTTCTTTCGATTTTTCTAGAATTACTCTAAAAGAGGAGCCATCGACTATATGACGAAATAAAGACTAAAATTCCTCACCAACCCTATCATTAAAAATTTGTATACCTTAACTTATGCTCAGGAAAGTACATAAACTAGAGTCTACAAAACATTAATCAGATTAAGTCAATAATCAAAGAATGTTTTGAATAGGTAATGAAACATTTTAATAGTAATTATTGCGACTATATAATACTTCTTCACTTTACAATCTCCCTAAAATAGTTTATAAGATGCAAGCATGAATCTTATAATCTCACAAATAGTGAAGTAGAGATTATGAAGAGATGAAGTAAAATAAAGGGATGCTCGGAGGCACCCCTTTATTGCAAGTTAATTACCACTTATCAAAAATCATCTTCAATCGATGAAGAGAACATATTTAAAATACTGGTTCGTTGAGTTTCCCCGCCGCATATTTCACCACCAGGAGCATTCCTTTAATCGTCTTTAATGCATACCGTTAATCACCCAAACAGTACCAATAACAATAACTAATGCAATAAAAGCAGCAGAAAGCATTTTGCCAACTTGCCAGATACCATTCTCACCTTCAGTAACATGCATAAACATAAATAATTGAATACCAGCTTGAATAAATGCTAGTCCAAACACAAGAATAATTACCGTATTTAACGCTAAATCTGTATAAAGTCCTAACCAAACTGCCAAAAATGTTAAAGCAATAGACATAACGAAACCAATTACATGTGACCACGGAAAGTGTTTATGATCTACTGATTTATTTGCCATTATTCCACCAACCCTAATAAGTAAACACCTGTAAAAACAAAAATCCATACAAAGTCTAAAAAGTGCCAGTATAAACTGGAAATGAAAACTTTTTTAGCAGTATCAGGTGTTAAACCTCTTTTCAATACTTGAATAATAATTAGTGTCATCCATCCTATACCAAGTGTTACGTGAAGTCCGTGTGTCCCCGTCAAAACAAAGAAGGATGACCAAAATGCATTTGTTCCCAGATTGGCTCCTTCATTCACTAAGTGAATAAATTCATTGACCTCCATGTATAAAAAACCTAAGCCAAATAATAAAGTGATGATCAACCACACAATCATTGACTTAACATTATTTCTTCTCATTTCATGAATCGCCAATCCACAAGTAAAACTACTTGTTAACAATAGGAGGGTCATAGTCATTGTGCCATTTATATCAAAAACTTCACTAGGGAGCGGACCCCCTCCTGTACTATCGACAAGAGCAAAGTATGCTGCAAATATTGTTGCGAACAATGCCATTTCTGCGCCCAAGAAAATCCAGAATCCAAATATATTCAATCTACCTATTTCAGACTGATATTCCAGGGGCGTGTCAGGACTTGCATCATTGTTTACATGAGCCATTACTCACGCCTCCTCATGGAACGACTGTTCCGTTTTTTTTATTTCTTCTACGCTTACATGGAACCCTTCATCTTCTTTATGAGAGCGAAGTGAGCGAATTACCATACATGCGATTATACCTAAGCCACCCAGTATCGCCATCCACCAAAGGTCAAACACTAATCCAAAGCCTGCAACGAACATTAGTGCCGACATTATAAAAGGGGTACCAGCGTTATTTGGCATATGAATTTCTTTATATTCAACCTTTTCTTTTTTACCGGTTTCTTGTTTATTGAACCAAAAAGTATCAAGGCTTTTAACCTCAGGAATAACCGCGAAGTTATAATGTGGGGGTATCGCAGTTGTAGTTGCCCATTCTAACGTACGACCGTCCCACGAATCTCCAGTTGTTTCTCTTTTAGCGTAACGGAAGCTGTAGTATATGTTATATACAATAAACACAAAACCAATACCCATCCCTAGAGCACCGATGGAAGATATAACGTTTAATAAAGTCCAACCATCTTCTGGAACGTAGGTATAGACCCGTCTAGGCATACCTGAAAAGCCTAATAAGAACTGCGGCAAGAAGCAGACATTAAAACCAATGGCAAAAAACCAGAAAGCCCATTTCCCGAGTCGCTCGTTTAATTTATGACCAAACATTTTCGGATACCAGTATACAAGACCTGAGAAGCAAGCAAACACTACCCCTGCAATTAACGTATAATGGAAATGAGCAACTAGAAAGTACGAGTTATGATATTGGAAGTCGGCTGCGGCCATACCAAGCATAACACCTGTTACTCCTCCAATTACAAATGTTGGGATGAATGCTACTGCCCAAAGCATTGCTGTGGTATATTGAATTCTACTCTTGTAAAGAGTACCAAGCCAGTTAAAGATTTTTATCCCTGTTGGAATGGCAATTGCCATCGTTGTAATTGAAAATATGTTATTAATGGCTGCACTTCCTCCCATTGTAAAGAAATGGTGCACCCAAACAAGAAAACTTAAGAGTGAAATGCCTACTAGTGAAATGATCATAGATTTATAGCCAAACAGTGTTTTTCTTGCAAACGTTGAAATAACTTCAGAGAATATACCGAACGCGGGTAAAACGACGATATAGACCTCAGGATGGCCCCACATCCAGAACAAGTTTGACCAAAGCATAGTATTACCGCCACCCGTCAACGTAAAGAAGTGCGTTCCAAATGATCGGTCAAAGGTCATTAACGCTAGAGTGACAGTAAGAATTGGAAACGCGAATACAATTATAAACGCAGTGACAAGGGTCGTCCAGGTGAACATTGGCATTCGCAGTAATGTCATACCTGGAGCACGCATTTTTATAATTGTTACAATTAGATTAATACCCGTTAAAAGAGTACCAATACCTGAGATCTGTAAACCAAGCAAATAATAGTTTATGCCTGGTCCAGGGCTCCCTTCAATAGCTAAAGGCGCATAGTTTGTCCAACCTGCATCTGGTGAACCTCCAAATACAAACGATATGTTAAATAAAATCGCTCCAAACATAAATGACCAAAAACTTAATGAGTTTAAATATGGAAATGCAACATCCCTTGCTCCAATTTGTAATGGAACAACCACATTCATTAATCCTATTAAGAACGGCATTGCCATGAATATAATCATGATTGTACCGTGTGTGGTGAAAATTTCATTATATTTATCTGAGGTCAAGAATGCATTATTGGGCACTGTTAATTGTGCTCTCATTAGTAAAGCATCCACGCCGCCTCGAAAAAGCATTACCAATGCGGCAAGTATATACATGATCCCTATTTTTTTATGATCAACAGTAGTGATCCATTCAGACCACAGCCATTTCCATTTTTTAAAGTAAGTAAGAACAAAAACAATTCCTATTACCGTTAATAGAATAGAAATGTTGGCTCCAAGAATCAATGGATCATCAAGGATTAAATTATCTTTTATAAAATCAATCATTTAGTCTTCCTCCCTTCTTAATGGTTAGAGTGACTTTCATTAGAATCATTCCCATCAACTTTTCCATCTTCATTTCCTTCTGATTTTTCTCTTATCCCGTATTTTTCACGGATCTTCATTGCATATGCGGGATTTTGCCCATGATCTACGATATTTAAGTGCGTTGACGAAAAAGTCATTTTTTCAACGGTTTCAGGCAACATTAATTTCTCATATGTGCCTTTAGTTAATTTCGGTTCATTTTCTTGTGTTTCTTCCACCCAATTTCGATAGTCTTCTTCTTCTAAAGCAACAAAATCAAACTCCTGATGTGCCATACCTTCCCCGGTAAAGTTGGAGTTTCTTCCTTCATATACTCCTGGCTCATCCGCTTGTAAAAATAAATCATTAACCATTCCTGGCATACCGTAAATCTGACCACCGATTTGTGGAACCCAAAAAGAAGCCATAGAATCAGCAGCAGTTACTTTAAACAGAATGGGGTAATCTTCTGGAACATTTACGTAATTTACTGTTTCAATATTTTCCTCTGGATAACTAAAAATCCACTTCCAATCAACAGCAGTAGCCTGGATGACAATTGGCTCTTTATCAGCAGTTGATTCCGGTTGTCCTTTCAGTTCATAGAGTGCTATTGCATTTGGAACTGCTAAAACAACTACGATTATTACAGGAATAATCGTCCAGATAATTTCTAACTTCACACTACCATGCATATCAGGTTTGTAATCTTTATCATTAAATTCCTTGCGATCACGGTATTTTACAAGAATAAATGTAAAAACGACGAAAACAACGGCAACGATACCCAACATAAAGTAAATTGAAAGCATAATAAGATCACGTTGTGTTGCAGCAACTGGTCCTTTAGGATCTAATACAATAAGATCACTACATCCACTTAATACAAGTAAAGATAATCCCGCAACTATGGGCATGAATGGTTTAATTTTTTTGAACATCTTTGTTCACCTTCCTTTCTTAACATAGCAATCTGTAATTAAGTTAATACTAAAAATGAGCTAAATAACTCCTTACCATATAGTATCAAAATCTATAAAAAACAAAACATTATTAATATAGAATCCATCACTAATTTAAATATTTTCGAAATATAGACTAATTTCCATCACAATTTTGTAACAAAACTGGACATTTTTTATTATCCTGGAAAATCAAGTGAAGCTTTTTGAGTATTGGAAACATAGTAATTGGGTTTTTATGACATCATTTTCAGGAAACACGCTTTACTTAAAATCAGAAATGGATGTGATTATTTCATTTGTGTAATTAAAAAACATATTACTGAGCAGCCAGTATCATCATAATTGCAAATATGCCGAACTGGGCTATTTTAGCTTATTCACAAATTTCAACAAAGATTTGAGAAGTTCTCATAATTTATTCCCATCTACTAAACTTTAAAAAAATCAGAATGGTATTATTTTTGATTAATGCTCTTTTCTGTGAAAATAAATAATTGGTTTAATTATTTTTTAAACTATTATCCTGTAGCTAAACCATCTTAGAAATTGGAAAGCAAGGCTATAGCCTAATGACCAATCGTTTGTTTCTGCTTCGGGATACGGCCCGCGGTTTTGATATATGGATTCCCTTTGTTTCCACCTTATTTACAAATCTATTGGCGGTGTCGGAAAGGTTATACAGTTTCTGTTCGTCAGTTCGGGATTTTGCCTTCGGCTTCTTTAGATTCACTTTTGCGAGAACCCTTGCCATTGTATACAGTTTCTACTGCCAAGCCTGACTTTCACCAGCAAGTTATAACCTATACAAGGCGCACATAAAAAAGAATCAAGAGGATCCCCCCTCTTGATTCTTTTATAAAGATATCTAACTCACCTCACCAAATTTTCGCTGTCTACACCCAACCCATTCCTCTAGCCACTTGTGTTATGCCATAGGTCACTCCGAGTGCAATCACTGTCGGAATGATGAAAGCTATAAAAGTCCATTTGTGACTTTTCGTTTCTTTATAGATATTTATGAGCGTTGTGCCACATGGATAGTGAAGCAGAGAGAACAACATCATGTTCAATGCCGTTAACCAGGTCCAACCATGATCAAGGAAAATGTTCTTTAAGTCACTTAAATTATCAATTTCGAGCATTGATCCTGTTGATAAATATCCCATTAAGAGAATTGGCAGGACAACTTCATTGGCAGGCAATCCTAGAATAAAGGCTAGTAGAATATAGCCATCCAACCCAAGTTGCTGCGCGAATGGATCAAGGAAATTCACTCCATGAACAAAAATACTCGTATCTCCGATATAAATATTCGCAAACACCCATGTTAAAATTCCAGCCGGTGCTGCAATTTTTACCGCTCTCACAAGAACGGCATATGATTTATTTAGAGAAGAGCGAATGACCGTGTCGAGAAATTTTGGACGACGGTAAGGTGGTAATTCTAAAGTATAGTGAGTAGGAACACCTTTTAGCATCGTTTTTGAAAGAACCCATGAAACGACGAAAGTAGTGAATACCCCAAAGATTACGATACCAACAATGACACCTGAAGATACCAGTGTTTTAAGTCCTCCTGTAAATCCAGAAGCCATAAATAAGGATGCTAAGACAATTAGTGTTCCCCAGCGGCCATTACAAGGTACGAAGTTATTCGTCAGAATCGCCAGCATCCGTTCGCGAGGTGATTCAATAATCCTTGTCGATAGTACAGCAGCAGCATTACACCCAAAGCCCATTGCCATTGTGAGCGACTGCTTCCCGTGAGCGCCAACTTTCTTAAATAAGCGATCCATATTAAAGGCAACCCGCGGTAAATATCCGTAGCTTTCAAGCAACGCGAATGTTGGAAAAAAGATCGCCATAGGAGGCAACATCACACTGATAACCCACGTCGTTCCGCGATATAATCCGAAGACAAGCACGCCTTTTAGCCATTCAGGTGAGTTCAATGCAGTAAATGCCATCAGTACGTAATCCTCTAACCAGGTAAAGAAGCTTGCAAGCATCGAAGAAGGTATGTTAGCTCCTGCAATTGTCAGGTAGAAAACAAGACCTAGCATGGCAAGCATAATCGGAAAACCCCAGATCGGAGAAGTAAAAATGTCGTCTAATCGTTCCGTTCTCTTGTCTTGTTTGCTTTTTGTGAATCGTACTGTTTTATTGCATATATGCTGACTCGTTTGATATAAACTTTGCACGACTTCATCTCTTAATGAAGAAGTCGATAGTTCACTTGCCTGATCTAGAAGTGCTCTAAATGACTTCCCTTGGTTTTCACCACTGATTTCCACTGTGGTTCCTCCTCTTCCTGCATTCATTTCTGTATTTCATCAAGCAATGATGTATCTCCATCAAGAAGTCGAAGAGTAATCCACCGAGTAGGAAAGCGATCACCGACTAACTTTTTTACGTTTGGTTCAAGCAGCTTGATTTTATCTTCTATTTCGTTGTTGTACTTAATTGCAAGCGGTGATGTGCTAATTTCGCCACTAATCATCCGATCAATTGTATCAAGAAGGGCAGTGAATCCGGTTCTATTTCGAGCAGAAATTTTGAGAACAGGAACTCCGAGCTCCCTCATTAGCCGCTGTTCATCGATTTCAATTCCTCGCTTTTTCGCTTCATCGATTAAATTCACACACACAATGACGTTCGAAGTCATCTCTATAACTTGCAGGGCAAGATTTAAATTTCGTTCCAATGATGTGGCATCAAGGATAACAAGGCTAACATGTGGCTTTTCAAAGACAATATAGTTACGCGCGACTTCCTCATCGGTTGATTTTGAGTAAAGTGAATAAGTTCCAGGTAAATCAATGAGGAGGTAGTCGCTTTTCTTATAGTTCACTCTCCCCTGAGCCATGCCAACAGTTTTGCCCGCCCAGTTACCAGTGTGTTGCTTTAAGCCTGTTAACGCATTGAACAATGTACTTTTACCTGTATTCGGATTGCCAGCAAGTGCAATTCGATACGTTTTATCTAGCGTCATTCTCTACCAACTCCCCGCTAATTTTCATACTTTCTTCTTTACGCAATGCGATTGTTGTATGGCTTACACGGAAAGCAATGGGATCTCCAAGAGGACTCTTCTTCACTACATCGACAACAGCTCCTGGAACAAATCCTAAATCGAGTAGCCTCCTTCTCATCACTCCTTCTACGGAAACACCCGTAATGCGTATACTGTCTCCCTTTTTTCCTTCGTATAAGTTCATTATTTGTCCTCCATCTACTTTTTTAACCCAAGACTATTATTTTTCCCTAAGGAAACTTTATATCTTCATCGTATGAAATACCGCGGTGGAATGTCAATACTTTTCTTTGAGACAAGCCCCAAGACTCGATACAGTGAAACTTCAACAAAAGGTATTTTTGCTTTATCTTCCTACGTTGGTTAGTTTAAACATCTGATTTTCAGAGGTGCTTGATTTACTGAGCCTTAAGGGTAGGCTATATTAGTCCTTCGAATGAATGCAGGTAGCAGGTAGTGATTAGATATAAAGGAAAAACGGTGCCTGACCCAAGTGTGCTAACACGTTATAACGCCAGGGAAACAGGCACCGTTTTTATTCTATTAGTGCATGCCGAATAAACAAAAATTTCAATCCGCGCGTGTTTAGACTTTTCTTCTAAACAAGGGATTTGAAAGCTGTCCATCAAGCGATTCATAATGAAACCGAGGTGATTCTTATGATAAATACAATGCTAGATATTCCTGATCTTTAACCTTTCATGTTGAATAAGCAACGGGAATAAGACAATTGATCGATTAAGTGGGTTTGATCGAATGAATCGATTGATTATCTAACAGAGAAGATGTACTGCCAAGGGAACTAAGGTGTGCTGAAAGCATCGGACCTATGACTTAATCGTATTCATTTCGATACCAAATTCTCCAGGGACTAACCTGATGAGGGATCCATAAAGAACCAGTGTCTATTCAGACGAATTTTTGAAACTTCACATTCGATGAAAGGTGAAGTAAGAGAAGAACTACATCAAAGAAAACGAAAACAGCGAGGACGACCCTAAAAAAAGGAGAAACTCCACAGTCACTCGTGACGTGCTGCAAAGATAAAACTGACAATGAAAGCTCCATCAGAAAAGAAGTTCGCATCCCTACGTCAAAAGGATTACACGTTCAACTTGATAACCAATGAAATGAGAAAAGACGTTCTATCGAACATTGAACTGATGTTAAGAGTCATAATATATAGCATTTTGGAGTACCTGCTTAGAAAAGCAATTGGTCAAGAAATGAGGTTATTATAACTGTTTAAAACGAAAAAGCTTTCGACCGACCAGCGAACCTGTGTTGGAGATTCTAGATATGGTCCAGATCCTTCGCTTGACTCAAAAGGGGAAAAATGAAGGGGAATGGTTCAAAAAAAACGACTGCAAATTAAACCGTATTCTAACACTTTTTGATATGAAAGAACATTTTTTACACAACTACAAACAGAGAACTTAATAGAAAAAGAAACGAACACTAGGTTAGGAGATTAATGTTTGAAAACTGTCGACAGTAGACTAGGTCAGCCTAGACTACTGTCGACCTATTGAGCATTATCTTTCAAGAACGGAGTTAAATTTATTAAATACCAAAAGACTGTATCATCTAGCGCGAAATCTGGAAGTGTCAAGGGCATAAATTCGTAAGGCGATCGGTCAGCAGCCTCGAAACATTCGTTTGGATCTTTAATTGTGAAATCAATATTTCAACAAATTGGACTGATGACACTAAATTCCGAAATATAAAGGTCTCTTCCTATCCCACAAGCTGTTCCGTCAGCAAATAAAGGTGGATCAATCCAAAAATCATCAAGTGGACGATCGAAGTATTAGCAATTCAACAAAATCGTTCAAGGAAAGGCAAGTGCCAACGTCGAACTTATCACAAAACTAGCTGTAAGTGTGGTAGACGGATACAACAGGTTAGTGAGGTTCATTGTGATTCATTAAAGCGGACTCTTCATTTGGCTACTATCCAGAAGGCATCTTGGCAAATCAAGTTTATACAGACTAATAAATGCTAAAAGGAAACATATGGTAATAACGATCTAACTCTTTTAAAGAGGGATAATAGAACTGTCTCAAATTGATGTTATTTCCATATATTTCCATAACCGATAGTGTTTGATTCCTACGCCTGAAATATTTTTAGATGATTTTCTTATTTTGGCAATCTGCACAGACACCTTGTATTTTCATACTAACATTTAAAGAAGTAAAGCCAGCAATTACATTGGTAAATTGAGTGTTAATATCAGTTCCTTCTTCATTTAAATCAAAAGCTAACCCACATTTAATGCAGATTAATTCACAACTATAAACAGGCAAAGTTAATATTTCATATTTTGGGTATTTATTATTATGTTTTAACTTTTTAATAACTTTAAGTTTATATAACATTTCTAAATTATTTTCTATCGTGGTTTTGTTTATACTTGGGAAATCGGGTTTTATATTTCGGAATAGTTCATCTGCACTAGTCGGTGCCTCTATACTTAAAAAGTACTTTAAAATCGCTGTTCGTTGCGGTGTTATTTTTACCTTGTTCTTTTTTAACTTTTCTGCATAAAATAATAGCTCAACATCATTCAT